>DATCTN010000028.1 GCA_036567965.1 Candidatus Kryptoniota bacterium | reverse complement strand
CCGGAAGATGGGAGTGAGCGAGCCAACGTTCTACCGTTGGAAGAAGGAGTATGCAGGGATGGGGATCAACGAGGTCCGGCGGTTGAAACAGCTCGAGGAAGAGAACCGACGGCTGAAGCAGTTGGTCGCAGACCTGACACTGGACAAGCAAATTCTCCAGGATGTGTTGTCAAAAAAGCTCTAAGGCCTGCCGTTCGTCGAAGTCTGGTTCAAGAGATGATGACCAGTTACCAGACTAGCGAAAGGCAGGCCCTGGATGCGCTGGGATGGCCACGGTCGACACACCGATATCAGAGCATTGCCGGTAAGCAAGAGGCACTGAGGATGCGTTTGAAGGAACTGGCAGGGATCCGTGTTGGATTTGGATATCGCCGACTTCATGTGATCCTACTGCGGGAAGGCTGGCAGATCAATCACAAACGAGTGTACCGATTGTACCGTGAAGAAGGACTTGGATTACGCAGAAAGACGCCACGGAGGCGGGTTGCAGCTCAGAAGCGGGAGATGCATCCAACGGCGGCAGAACGGAACGAATGCTGGAGCATGGACTTTGTCTCTGACCAGCTCTTCGATAACCGGAGAATAAGGGTGCTGGCGATAGTGGACAATCACACCCGTGAAAGTCTCGCGCTGTACCCGGATCAGAGAGTTCGAAGCATGGATGTCGTCCACGTCTTGGAAGCCGTCACAGAGCATAAGGGATTTCCCAAATGGATCAAGGTGGACAACGGACCGGAATTCATTTCGAAGGATTTGGACCGATGGGCATACTGGAATAAGGTGGAGCTGGATTTCAGCAGACCGGGAACACCGAGCGACAACGCATTCATTGAAGCATTCAACTCACGCTTCCGTCAGGAATGTTTGAACGAACACTGGTTCCTTTCTCTGGATGATGCACGCCAGAAGATCGAAGCATGGAGAATTGAATACAACTCCGAGCGACCCCACAGTGCACTGAACTACCAGACACCAGAGGAATTCATCAACCAAATCGAACGACAAAGGACCGTATCCGCTTGACATTAATCACGAATTTGTTCTTATTCAATTTGGATCAAAGATGGGGAGCACCGCCTCATCGTCAGTTACTAATATGACATTGGACCAGTTTTTAGGGGCATGTCAATCGCACCATCTTGTTTTCGTCCGCTTCGGTGTTTAATATCTCTCAGGTCGTGTTGATGATAGTCGGAAGGCGAGTCCCGGACTCCTCCCAATCATCAGTCTTCGCAACCAAAAAAATTGCCAGGAGGGATAATGAAAGAGGCTATAAGGGAATTTCTGAACTCAAAGCGAATTGCGGTTGTCGGGGTTTCCCGTGAACCGAAGAAGTTCGGAAACTCAATTTATCGGGGGCTCAAGGAGCGCGGTTACGAAGTTATCGGTGTGAATCCTTGTCTAAAAGATCTTAACGGAGAGGCATGTTATCCAAACATTTCCGCGCTTCGGGGAAAGATCGACGGCATTGTCATCTGCATATCGCCCGAAAAAGTGGAGCCCGTTCTCCGTGAAGCCGCACGATCAGGCATGATGAATGTCTGGCTTCAACAGGGATCGGAAACCGTCGAGAGCGCGACACTCGGCAAGCTGCTCGGACTGAATGTCGTTGCCGGCAAATGTATTCTTATGTACGCTCAGCCCGTAAACGGATTCCACAACATACACAGATTTTTCATGAAGATTTTCGGGAAACTATAATTTTCTCAGCAAGCTAATTCATTTCAGCAGCAGCGCTTTCCTTGTACTCACCGCCATTCCGGGGGAACTGGAAAGAGGAGATACTTCCAACCTGAAGAAGTAAATCCCACTGGCAAGCGAACGGGCGTCAAATATCGCGGAGTGTTCACCCGGCGATTGCCTTTCATTCACAAGCGATCGTACAAGTCTGCCAAGCACATCGTAGACTTTCAGATTCACTTGGCTGACAGCTGAGAGCCGATAGCTGATGGTGGTCGCCGGATTAAAGGGATTGGGATAATTCTGACGGAGATCAAAACTCGAGACTGGATGCCGCGGCATTTCAACGGCACCTAAAAAATAAAGATAAGATCTGGAGTAGATGTGGGAACGGCCCGTACGACTGCTTTGAAAAACAGCGAAGCCCCTGATATTGGAATAATTTTCGACACGGGCATACGTAGACATCTCAGGATCGCTGTTTGAACCGGGACTGCTCACGGTATCGGAGTTCAGGAAAACCAGAGATGTGTCTTCCCCGGTGGTTCGCTCCCACAAACCAAATCCCCACGGAGCAATAATTGACATTTTTTTCCCAAGACCAGCTTCCGTAACGAGTTCAGGAGGCGAAAAGAACGCCAGCCCAAAATTATCAGATAATGAATCGCCTGCAACAACGTCGCTTTGCCAGGTACCGGACAACTCGGACATCCATGCTTCCTTTCTTCCAGCTGTGCTCAAGTCGAACGTGAGGAGCGTGGCAAACATCTGACGAAAACGGGGGCGATCGATGTCTCCATTCAATACGATAGTGTCCACAGTCGTCATGCCCATCGAATCCGGATAACCGATTGTGCCGACAAGACAGATTTTCTTCCCGTCCCGGTTCGTAGCTGTCCATGCGACGCCGGTAAACTGTCTGTAATCGTAATGGAAAAAGTCGAACTCAGAACTGTCGGCTCCCGTATTGACCAGGAATCTTGATCGAGTGGGGACTGTTCCCGAGAATATTGAGTAGTATACAGACGAGTCCCTTTCCCAGAGCACGATCAGAGTTGAATCGTTCAGAGATCGAACTATAGGATTTTCGTTGCTGACTGAGTCGCTCGTCAAGGCGACTGGAGCAGACCAGAGTTGGGTGTCCGGTCCGCAAGTTGAGTAATAGATGTTCCAAACACTATCAGATTTTTCCTGCCATGCTGCGATCGAAAACGACTTCTGCTCGTAGTCATTGCCCGCCAGAACCCAGTATGCTAACGAGCAGATATGGGGAAGTCTTTGTGTGACGCCAATTGTGGCGGGGGAGATGGTGTAGACAGTCGTATCCCAACTCCCATTTTGTCCCTGGTTGCGAACTCCTGCTATAGATGATAGGCCTGCATTCCATCTTTCGAAAAGGACCCACAGATCCGAGGCGGTACCGTAGGGGAGGACGGTGTATTCTCCACACGTGACCTGAGGATGAAGGTCATCGAATTCTCCTCCCGTCAGAGTGTCAACTTTCTGCCAGCCGTATTGAGATAGTGCCGGTCTTACAGCCAGCGCGACTATAAAAATTACTGCCCATTTCATGCTACACCCCCTTGAGTATGGATTGATCATTGCTCCAACATCGAAAGCTTCCTTGTTCCCATTTACAAAGCTGGGACAATTTCGCGAAACCCCATCGCGATCTCTCGGGAAATACACCGTTGCTTAGGAGCGACTTATATTTAGTTTGAGCATGGATCTGAGAAGAGATAAATAGGAGAATGGAAATAGTGGTGACGACTTCATTCATGGCTCCCTCCCGTCTAGTGTGCCACTGCCTCGCGCTGGAGGATTCGTCCCACGACCCTGGCGAAAATTAGCTGGTATTCAATTGAATGTCAAGAAGTCGCCACCCTAAATTCGTGAATGTGACCCACTGTCGCTCCGATGCTACAGCTTCAGAACAACCTCACGCGCCTCGAGTAAGTGAGTGCCCCTATCTTCTTATATACTTCAGAGTTCTTGCCGGGTCGGCTATTCTGGCGAAGAACCCGTAACCTCCTAGATTATTCTCCACCTTCATGAGAATCGTGTTCCATCCTTTTTTCAACTTGACCGACATTGTGTCCTGGTCGGCCTGAGCCCCGCGATTCTCGAGTTTTCTGAATAAGACTTTCCCGTCCACGAAGACCTTAACTCCGTCGTCCGAGCCGATTAGGAATGTCAATGCCTGTTCTTTTGGAGAATAAACCTGAGTCGTAGCGTACGATACAACGAGCTCTTCCGGATTGAAATGCCCGAGCAGATTCACCATACCATCGTTTCCTGCTTTCACTCTCTGCCACTTTATTTTCTGGCCGCCGACGCCGGAGTAGGTGCCTGAAAGTCGAATTTCTTTTTCCGGCGGGTACGGTATGTCCAGCCCAAGCCTGTTACCCTGTGCGTCCGAAGGATTAGGAAACGGGCCGATGATATTCCAGTCCGTAATGAAATTCTTCTCGGGCGAAATTAGTATCGCGTCGATCCCTACCGAATAGCCCGAGGCCGATTTGTCCTTTCCTGTAATGTCAAATTTCAAGCCGATCGGTCCACCGTCGGAGACAAGGTCCTTGACGCTTACACTCCCGCCCGGCAACACAGAACTCGCGTAACCATCTATTCGTCCGATTTTCTCACCGCCGAGTAAGATATCGGCATCGCCGTAGTCAGGACCTTTTGTAAAATATATGTTCATCTGATAACGATCGGCTCCGGGCGTTGGAACATTTAATATGAACGTCGACCCGGTTTTGTCCGCGGTGATTCGCAGCTGCTTTCCGCCGCTCCAGTCCGGACCGTAATCGGTCATGTCTTCAACTAAAGTTCGGATGTCGCTACCGATGGCGGTGAGCGACTCTGCCTCCACCGCTCCGTTGGGGACTGCTACCCTCAGCGGAATTCTCAAGCTCGCCTTGATCATAGGCGGAAATTTCTTGTGTGGATCCAACTGGTACCAGTATGCCGTGCTGCTGTAATCCGCCGCTTCAGTATTCTCAGTCCCATGTTCGATCGTAACGCGAATCGATTTGCTGAACGGAACCGCATCGCCCACCAAGAATCTATACGCGGCAATTTGAGAAGTAGAATCGATCTTCCAGATTAATCCGTGGAACGGTGCTGAATACTCGCCGCGATTGAAGTACCAGCCACTATTGAAGAAGTCTTCTGTACCGGTCCCGTTTACCGAGGGTTTGGTCTCCCCGTCGACGTAAATCATCTCGTCACCCTCGAGAAACCAGAGGTTATTGTCGTATCCCTGTATATTCAGGTTGCACCCGACAAATTGTCCGCGGCCCTCAGCATCAAGAATGAGATAATTTTCTTTCGATCTCGTCCTGATGTCCCTGTTCCAACATGCATGAAAATAGCCCACATCTATCCCGAAGGGTTGGTCCACTTTCTGGTAATCGATGTTGTAGTAGAACGAAGAAATTGTGCTTCCTGTCTCATTGACTATTTCAACTTTCGCAGATTTATTAAAGGGCATCGGGAAATAAGAGTAGAAACCGCCGCTCGTCATTCCCACAAATCTCGAGATGTACTGTTTGTAACCGAATCCGGTGCCGAAGAAATCTCCGAGCGGCACTTCGACTGACGGATCCTGTTCGCCGTCCCAGTACATTCTCATTAGAATGCGGCGTAAGTAGTAGGGATCCGATGAACCGACAGTCATCCAGATCCTCGCGACGGCGCCTGGCCCCTGAACGTCCATGATCGACACTGATTTGCCGGCCGGTATGGAAATGAAGTCGCTGTTCCTGCCGGTCGTATCGTAACTGCCCACGTGATAAAGGCGGCTGTTCCGAATATATGGAATCTGAGACGGTGAGAAAAGTTTGTCAAGATCAGTCTGGGCGGAAGCCAACTGGATGGCTCCGAAAAAAATCAACAAGGAGAATGCAAACAGGTTGCTGCGTTTCATAGTCTCAACTCTCTCGTAGGATTAAACCAATCTTCTCTGTTCACTTTAAGATTTCAGCTCTAACATCCCTGCAATTAGCTTTTAGCTCTCAGCTGTTAGCTGATACCTGATAGCTGCCTGCAGGCGGCTTTTCACTTTTCGCTTCTCGGCGGACTCTTGCGATTTCGTCCCACCGGAACATGCGTTGACTCGCTTATTGCTTCACGCGAATACTGAATTCGCAGTCGATAAATCCCGATCCCTGCTTTCCCGGTACCGTGACACTCAGTACGTTTTGATCGATCGCTGCGCCGGTCACGCTTTCCACCAGATCCTGATTCGTTATGCATACTTCATATGATTTTCCACTCAGGCCCTGGGCATTTACCCGAAGTTCCTTCCCGTTTCTGATAACAGAAATAATCTTTAACCCCTCGTCAGATGCGCCCGTCCATGTGTGAGGATTCGGAGGGAGAATCTCGACTGTCCTCCTGTATGCAAATTCTACTTTATTATTTTCCTCGGACATTCGTAACTCGATAGATGGTTCGACTCCCTCATTGAAGTTTGAAGGATCATACTTTTCTCTCTTACCGTTGACCATGACAGAATCGATCACGGTCCCCGGGCCAAAGACAGGAGCAATCTTGATGAAAAATCCACGCGCGTTTTTCTTGTTCACTGCAATAGTCACTTTGCTCATTGTCTTATGATAATCAAATGAGAACGACGCATTCCCAATTTTGAAATCAGAGGCCGAAGCGCTGTCCCAGTCTGCTGGAAATTGAGGTGCAAACGTGACGGTACTGTCGATCACGCTCCCATCGAGTCCGAAAAGACCCCTGACCAGCGGAAGGACCGCTCCGGCAGTCGAGAAACCCTGGTGCGATACAGCCTCGCCAAGCCAGGTATTTGTGGCGCCCGAAAAAACTTCAGTCACATCACCAGCCTCGTTGTCAAACGTGTGCCTGACGGACGCGAGAACCAATTCGTAACCCTGCAAGCTGAACCTGTGCTCAAACTCGGCGGCCGCAGCCCAACCGGTTATGAACGGCCAGACCGTCCCGTAATTGTAGTTCAGTGGGTCGTAGTACTTGCTCCTAGCGGAGATACTGCGAACTCCCCAGTCAGTTGTCAGTTCCGACGACGCGAGACGCTCGAGCGCTAGATCGTCGTGATCGCGGCTCCCGATGTCCCATGCAAGCCCGACAGCCATCCATGGAGATAACTCATCTACCTGTTCGCCTTTCGAGTTGAAGGCGTAAGCGTAAAATCCTCTGGACTGATTCCAGAATTTCTTCTCATAGGAATCTGCCGCTCTGGAATTTTCGGAAGACGCATTCTTGAAATATGTCTCATCTCCGACGACCTGAGCGAGTTGTGCCATTGCATGGGTCGCGCGTACCCAAATGGCAGACAAATAAACGTCCGACTCGATCCCGATCAGAGAACCGAATTCAAGTGCGCCGAGACCTGCTTTGCTGTTGTCCATTAATCCATCGTTATTAGAATCGGTCGTCAAGCACCAGTCGTATGCTTTCTTCAACGATTCCCAGCTTCTCAGAATGAATTCTCTGTCCCCGGTCATTTTGTAATAGTCATACATGGCGTCGATATAGAACGGCGTTGTATCGGCATGTATGTATCCGTAGCCGTAATTCTTGAACCAGTCGACATATCCTGCCGCCTGAGAGAGCTCGTGTGCCATCTTGCCGTCGGATCGCTGCCATTTTTCAGTGAACGCGAGCACGTCGCGCACAGTGCTGAAGGCGCAGTAGCTATTCAGGCTGAAAGAGTTTATGAACGCGTCGCCGCCGAAGAACCATCCAAATCCGGGACGTCCGCCAGTTCCCGACATTCCCAATCCGGCAACAATTCCCTTCCCCAGATCAGGATTATTCACCACCAGATTATCGTAAGCAACTTTCGCCCATTCGAAGGCGAGATTTATTTCACTCAAGGGAGTGGTGAGCTTAAGTGTGTTGTCTTCAACTTCCTTGAAATGGTTCACGCTTTCCAGATAATGTTTTTCGGGATCTGACTTCAACGAATCATAAACGGCCTTCACAGATTCCCACTTCCCTTTTCCCCCTGCGATGTAAATCGGGACAAACCTTCCGCGGACAGAAGCGGGATCTTTTATTTCGATCGTAAATTCATTCGGGTAATCCGAAAGCATATGGGCGGGCGTGTATGATATACCGTTCGCGGCCGGAGATCCTACAATGCCGTGGTTCTGACCCGTCGCCTCGTCGATGACATATGCTTTCAGGTCATCGTCCCAGTAAGCGTACTGACCTCCGAGACCCGCGGGCCACATCGGCTGAAGGACTGGGAGAAAGCCGCAGACTATTTTCAGCGGCACTAAAGAATCGACTTCGAGAAGGATCATCGCGCCGGGTTCGTCCACAGCGGTAACGAAGACTGCCTTCACGGTGAACGATTGGTACACATAAGTGATGGTCGTGGCTTCCGGAGTCACCTTGACTTCGCGCGCAATGTCCGCTGCGTTGATGGGGCGCGTCGAGTTTTCCAGATAAAATGAAAATTCAAAATTGCGAAATAGTTTGAGTGGGTAAGCCCAGGCTTCGAAGGTTCCGCTTTCATATCCCAACACGGCGAACCTTCTTCCCACTTTGTCGAAGGGTGTGAATTGGCGGGCAGGCCTGCCTATCGCCATGTGGTTTTCAACAATGGGAAACGAGGTAATCGACCCCCGGAGAGGAGTAATCTCCTTAGAATCCTGCGCAAACGCTTTCGAACCGGCACTCGCAAGAGCGATCGCCAAAATAAACATCCCAATCCTCATTTGAATAACTCCGTCTAGTGGGATTGTTGGAGCCGCTTTAAATTCTGATTTAAGCGCTCTCGAATCACCTTTTCGCACGCCTCTTCAAAGGATGAGCTTCTGTGTTAAACACATATTTCTTCAGGCTGAGTTTTTTCTCGGAAGTGAAAGTCAAGTAGAGATATTTCATTGTCTCCGCCAGGAAGAAGCTCGGCATCTCGTCAACTTTTTGTTTTGTCACGACGTCGCTGAGCGATGCGTAGCCGTCCGGAATACGGCAGGAGTACATCAAAGTCCTGAAATAAGTTTCTGCGCGGAAGAGATATTGCTCGTCATGCGTGAATCTGTAAAGATAGAAATTGGATTCGATACTTTCGGGTCGAAGGACATATCCCGGCGAAGTTATCTTCATGTCTGTGTAATTGATCGCTTCGGGTTCAACACCGTAGTAAAGCCACATTTTATAGCATGATTCTTCCAGGGCTCTCGCTCTTTTGAGATCGCCGCTGAGCGCGAGCACCGCAGGAAAAAAAGCGTCGAGTGCGCCGAATTCCTGACTTTCTCGCACTCCTGTGTCCATGTTAACGTGCCCGTACCACAACTCGCCGTTTACCGTGTCGGGAAGGTATTTGTTAATGGCAATTATTGACTCGTCCCACATCTTCTTGAAATCTTTGTCACGGAAAAGCAACCACGCCTTCAGAAGATATTCGTAGTACGAGTCGATGGCGCCGCTAATGTGACTGTCCCTGTCTGTCCACTGGCCGGTGTTTACATTTATCCATGTTCCGACCAGACCTATTCTTGACCGCCGGTGGAATACGGCTTCTACGGCTTTCTTCGCCTTTTCGAAGTAGACCGGGTCACGTGTGAGTCTGCTCAGAGTTCCAAACTCGAGTGTCATGGATCCGATCTCCGCAGGATTAGAAATGCTGTCTCTTACGGCACCTGTCGTAAGGTTCACGTATCTATAAGGCATGCCTGTGGGAGAATTGAAAATTGGCAGGAGACGGTCTCCGAGGTCGGTCGCGAGCTTGAGAAATCGTTTGTCACCATCAAGTTCGTAAGCAGAAAGGAGTCCGCCCAACTCACGTATTGTAATTTCAAATGCCTGCACTTCCATGTCTCTGTCGAAAGAAAGCTTGCTCAGGATCAGATCTTTGTCTCTCTTCGCTTCATCTTTCAAACCCATAAGGAAAATGGTGTCGAATGCATCGACCGGAGTCATTAGAAGAGAATGCGTGTACCAGTCGCGATATGATCTAGTGAGCGGCTTAAGTTCATCGTGTCCCCACGCATATTTCCGATAATTGTCCCATGCGTGCAGGAATTCGTGCTTCACTTTTTCGGCGTACATGGTTCGTTCGTTGGTCCTGCCATAAGTGTCATGAGTGTTAATTCCGGACAGGATCGAGAACGAGCAGATGAGCGTAAGGAGCATCCGAGAGGAAGATTGTTGGAGAGTCGTCATCCTTGATGAGCCTTTCGAGGGTGGGAGATGATTAATTTCCGGCACTCAGGAATATAACAAATCTGTTCGTCCGGCAAAAAGGAGAGTAGTGCGAGCGTGAGACCTGACGAAGTCGGCGACTCAGGATCGGGCACCGGGTCAGAATGAAATGCTTAGACTCTCGTCGCTGCTCGAGGGGGAAAGCAAAATAATTCCCCGCGGGTGTTTAGTAACGGCCCTATCAGTATAACCCGCGAGGCATGTTGGTAGACCGCACGCGAAGTACGGCTGCCGAATCAGATTTAATTCCCGGGTGGAACCGGGTGTGCTATCTTGGCGCTGTAGGCAGCAAAATCAAATCCGTGATAGAACGGACTCTCCTGATTATGGCACTTGACACAGACTTCCTGGGTCGGGATTACCATTCCGACGGAAGACGGATCAATTTTTTTAGCCGCGAGATCTTTCATGGTAGACATCTTCCAATAATCGCTTCCCGGGCCATGACAAGCTTCGCATTGAATGCCGTCCTGCGGATTGAATGTCGTGTCGAACATTTCCGCCGCCTGACCGTAGCCGGTTTCGTGACACTTCAGGCATTCAGCCGCTTTTTGCGGATCTGCTATGCCGCGAGCCTTAGCTACTGCTTTGGCAGAATCAGAGGCGAGATCCGCGAATGCCTGGGCGTGCAAAGACGACTGCCAGATTTTGAATTGGGCACCGATCTTGTCTGCGCTGTGGCAAAGCTTGCACTTGGATGCACCGACATATTTGTGCGTGGAGGGAGCTGAACCTTGCGGAGACTGTGCAAACACGAGACTCACCGCAACCATATACGCGAACACAATCACCAACCATAAGACTATCTTTCTCATCTTCGACTTTTCCTTTCTATTTGCCTGATCTTCAAAAACAGGACGATGACCAGGAAAGTTATCGCCAGAGTCGCAACACCAAGCCCCTTCCTCCGGAAATAAAACTCGTAGATCGCAGCGGCGGCACCCTGTTGGGCTTCAGCAACGATCTTCAATCCGGGTCCAGCCGCTGTCATAACCTGAGCTGCGTTCAACCCGTGGACCTGAACTCGTGACTCGACAATAGACTGATTGACATCCTTCAGCGAGTATTTTGCATCTGATACATCCATTCCAAGCTGCTCGGCTCGTTCGATGGATGCGGCAGCGTCTGATCGGCCATATGTAAGACTGTCAAGAGCCCGTCGAACAAGAATGATGACAGAATCCGCGGGATCTGCTCCGTTGTTCAGGTGGCACGATCCGCAGACGGAACTGGAGTCGAATCCGACCATAGTATCCGTCGGCGGTTTAACAAGATGGTTGCTGTGGCAAACCACGCAACCTGGGAGCTTTCGTTTTGCGAATGCGGCCATGTGGGGGCTTTTGTCAAAGAGGTCGGCATTCGCCTGGTGGCAGGTTCCGCAAACTGATGCGACCGACGAAAGACCCGGGGGGACTGCACCATGGTTCCCGTGGCAGGAGTTACATGCGGGGGCGCTGAGATCGGAATTCTTCAAAAGTGCTATTCCGTGTACGCTTTGACTGTAGTTCTCATATTGATTTGTGGGAATATGATACTCGGCCATATAAGTTTTGTTGCTGTGACATTTGGCGCAAGTAAGAGGAATGTTTGTAGGATAGACAGATGATCTCGGGTCCTTCACGGGACGGATCAAATGATTCGAATGACAGCTGACGCATGTAGCCGCCTTCTCATCGCCGGCCTGATTTCTCTTCCCGTGCACACTCGTCAGATATTTTTCAAACTGGTCGACGGGGATACCCGGATTGAATTTCTTCATGTAGTCCGGGTCCGCGTGACACTTTGCGCACGTCTTGGTCACATTCGTAGCGAAGACCGGGGCGCGCCGATCTGATATCTTCATGATATTGTGAATGCCGTGACACGATACGCATTGCGGACCGTCGCTGTTCTGACTAAGGGCTCTTCCATGGACGCCTTCGGAGAAGTCGTCGACAACATCGTTAAGATGGTACTCGGACTTTATGCTCGATTTAGAAGAGCCATGACATTTGGCACACATCGCGGGAATCGCCGACGGTTTGGGAACACCGATGTAACCTTTGGATACGCTCATGGCAGCATCCTGGTCCTCAAGAGTTGGATCACCACCGTGACAATCGGAGCATTTGACACCCGCCTTGAAGTGAACATCGTTCGAGTACATCTGTGCCTCAGTACTCCCGATGTCAGTATGACAACTGTAGCACTTGTCTACTTCCTTGGTCCCCTGACCGTAAGTCACCAAAGGCGCCCAAAGCAAAGAGAGACAAGAGAGATGAAGTATCGATAAACGTCCCATTTCTATCTTGCTCCTATTGCCGTCAGGACTAGGATGTAAATGACTACGCCCATACCGACATAAGTGATAATTCTGTTTCTTGATCCCTTAGGTGTTTTCGAATCCCAGAATGGCACGAGGAACCACAGGAGTCCGGCGAGTCCGAAGAGACCGACGCCCACGACTTCGCCATCGAGACTCAATATTTGCGCGGGGAAAAACTTCAACGACTGGAACATGAAAAGGAAATACCATTCGGGTTTGATCCCCATCGGGGCTGGTGCAAAAGGATCTGCTTTGTTCCCAAGCTCCCACGGAAAGAACACAGCGAGTATAGCCAGAACGTTCAGCACGATCAGCCAGAGGAGAAGGTCACGAAGGACAAAATTAGGAAAGAAAGGGATATGCTTCCTCTGCGATTCGGGACGATCCTTCCAGGATTCCGGCTCGCTGATTCCTTGTACCTGGATCATTAGGAGATGGACGCTCAGAATGACTGTGAAGATTGCAGGGAGAACAGCAACGTGGAATCCGAAAAACCTCGTCAGCGTGGATGTCGTCACGTCAGATCCGTTCCGTAAGATCTGCAGGATAGGTTGCCCAAGTACGGGTACCACTCCGACAATTTCCGTCCCGACCTTGGTAGCGAAATATGAAAGTGTATTCCACGGCAGGAGGTAACCGCTGAAACCGAATGTCAGAGACAAAGCCAGAAGCAAGAATCCGGAATACCACGTGAGTTCTCTGGGTGTTCGAAATGCTTTCGTAAAGAAAACGGAAAACATGTGAATCAGGACGGACAATATCATAAGGTTTGCAGACCAGCTGTGCACCGACCTGATCAGCCACCCGAATTCAACTTTCGTCACTATGAATCGGACGCTCTCATACGCTGTCTGCGCGCCGGGCTGATAATACATGAGAAGGAGGATCCCCGTGACCACCTGCACAATGAAGAGAAACAGACTCACGCCTCCAAAGTAGTACCAAAACGAGCCTCTGAATTGCGGAACCTTTTTCTTGTCGGCGAAGTGTTCGATCGCACTGATGTCGTAGCGTTGGGCTAGCCAGCGGACAAATCTGGAATTTGTATTCATTGGGTTCCCCTTAGCCCTTCGACACAATTATGTCGTCGCCTTTTACTGCAACCTTGAACTGCTCGAGCGGCCTTGGCGGAGGACCGGCAATATTCCTTCCGTTCAAATCATATACTCCTCCATGACACGCGCACCATATTTTTTGCATGTCGGGCCGATACTGGACTGTGCATTGAAGATGAGAACAGACGGCACTGAAGGCTTCGAGTCGACCGTCCGGAGTGTTTATCAGGATGCCCGGTTCATTTCCAAACCGGAAGACCTTCCCTTCATTCTTCTTCAACTCTTTGATTGAACCGGCCACCACGCTTGAGGGCGTCGGTTCCGTCTGCGGGGGAACTTTGAAATATTCGAACATCGGGTATAAAACGGAACCAAGCCACGCCAGCGCGCCGAGCCCCAACAGATAGTCGAGGAATGTCCGCCGCGTCATCTTCTTATTTTCAGACTCAATCATCCCGCCATGTTCTCCAATAGGACTAGTTCAATTCTCCGGGCCAAACCACATCTGAAGGAGCCAAACACAATTGTCGACGAAAACCTGAGAGAATCCGACCTCTGATTAACAGGTTGATGGTGGCAGTCGGCATGCAATCGCATCTCAGTTTTCCGGCTTGAAGCGAGGTATTGCAATGCCTGTGCCGCTAATCTCCTCAGATTCTCATGATTCTCCACTAGTTCACGAACAAGTGCGGCAAAATGCCGGCTCACAGGTAAGCGGAGAGGCGAACCTCCACTTTTTATTCGGGATTTCAGCGTGCTGAAGTGGGAATCAAATCCTGTCATGATTAGAAACGACTTTCCAGAAGCTGCACCGGGAGCCCTGATCAAGTAGGCAAACTGACATTCATAACCCTCGATTAGACTTCGCGCGGAAATCTGCTCTCGCTTCAATGTGACCTGATCCTACTCTTGGCGTAGAGCACCGAGATGATGAGAAAGGCACTGCCGAGCACCAAGAACGATACGATTCTGAAAGAGGATTCAAGTGCTCCTATCCCGACGAACAACAAATAGAAAGCAGTTAGAATAAATGTCAGGAGAGACAGCCATCTGTACTTCAGATTCTCAAGCACACGGCTAAGGACATAGTACACCAGAGCAACGCCTACCCATGATAGGCTCACGTACTTCCCCGGGAGTATTGAGTAGAGCGCGTACGGGATCATGACAAATGCAGCTGTAAGATATGCGTTCCTCATCAACTCCGTTTTCAGATCAAGCCTATGCTTCTGCCAGTTCAGGATTCTTGCGCTGAGCAACGCTGCAAGCCCGAAACTAATTCCGGTAATACCTTCTCTACCGGTGAAAGCAAGGTAAGAGATGAATATAATCACGTAGATACCAAAATTCGCGACAACGATGAATTTCGATCGAAACCAGACGGCTGTGGAGACAACAAGGATGCTCTGCCAGCAGAGCCAAATTATCGAGTTTGAAAGTCCGAACCGTGCCACGATAGCAATACTCAGTGCAGCGTAACCGAGCATCGCATAAAAAAATGTCTGATATCTGCTTTTCTCGGAAATCCAAAATCCCACAGCAAGCAGTAAGAAGACCAAAGAGGCTGCAACATTGACGAGAAATATTTCCGGCTGCAATTCCGTCACGGAAATGAAAAGAATGAGAATGAACATCCCGGCACCATTCAGCAGGGAGCCCATGATGAGCGCAATGCTTTCAAGGGGTTTCCCGGCGCGGAACAAATTCTCGCCGCTGAATATTACTAACCATAGAATCACGAATGCAGGGGCTGCAAGTGACGCGGACCGGATCTGTACATTGTGGCTGAGTATCGGGTTGTTCAATAACCACTCGATCACACTTATCAGCGTCAAGCCCGTACAGAACGTCGAAACATTTTGCCAATGATATTTGACAGCAATGAATGCAGATCCGATTACTAGAACCGAAATAAGAATGAGGAATGCCTCCTCGGAGTTAACCAGGAGCGAAGCAATGTAACCCATTGTCATGCTAAGTCCGGTCAGATAAGGAGATCTCTTCCGAACTGAAACCAAAAGCGAAGCGACTGCGATCGCAAACAACAAGCAGGTCTCGACGACAGCGTTCTCAACAGCATTTCCGCCGAAGAAGTGGAGTCGCATTGTGGATAAGTACAACAGGCACAACCCTGCTCCGAGCAAATATCCGGAAACAAACGGAACATTCCTTCGCAAGCGGCGGGATAGAATGATTACAATACCCGCGATGACACACCCCGCAACCGGCGAGAACAAATCCGGCAGGTCATGGAACGGCTGCACAAGAAAGAAGAACATGCCTATGAGAAACGCCAGCACGCCGGCCTTTGCAAATAGGTAAAGCCCAATCCGCAGTTCCAGACTATCGCCAGATTCCGCTGTCTCGATTTGGCCGGGTTGATTTGAATCGGAGGACTTTCCATCGCCTTCAATGCTCAGCTGTTTCTCCACCCTGGCGATGCGCGATTCCAGATCGGACACATGCTTCTCTAGCGATTCAAAACGCGCCGACGAATCATCATTGTTCATCTTAAAGCTCCTTTCGGGACATATCCGGAAACCCTCAGGCCTCACTACATTCCAGCTTGGACGAACCCTAAGCCGACTTTGACAGAGTTTTCAGGAAGTTCACTCGCGCCCCAGCGTCAGATGGCACGAGAAACCGTCTGGCAGACGTCAAGCCTTGATTCTGTTGGCGTAAGAAAACGACTCAAGATTGCCTAAATGAAAATTCACGCCCAATGTTCGTTCGATGTATTGGATGGAAGCATCTCTTGTTTATCAGCGAAGACGACCCGAAGGATCTTTGTGCAGACTTGTTACAAGGCAATAATAGATCAACTCGTGACCATAGTCAAGCCTGAGTACTCGTCCAGCTCTTCTATTGATTTAGTCCAACCAATTCACAGATCATCAAGCGAAACCGTCGGCGACGGAGTTGATTTGTCATCATCCGCGCCCGATGACCTCTAATCATCTCACAGAGACAGGCACTCTACCGATTACTTTTGAAGAGAGTCCTGAATCTTCTGCCATTTGGCGAGGAGACCGTCAAGCTGTTTGCGGTATTCCAGGTAGACATCTTTTTCGCCTTGAGTGGGGGCTGCATCAGCGCCCTGCACAGCAGAAGCAAGTCCGGCGAGGACGCCCACGACTGACGACAGGTTCGGATGCCCCTTTTCAGACATCACAGAAATAGAGTCGGCCAGCGCCGCAGGTGTCTTGCCGGCCGAGGCCGAGATCGCATTCTTCATGTCCTTGCAGGTCGTCACTCCTTCCACAAGACCCGCATCTATTGATCTCGCTAGTGCGAGTTGTTCATCGAGCGCTTTTGCCGAGGCGTGGACGCGAGGGTCGAGCCTCAAAAGTATCGGCTTCGTATAGTCTTTGCCGTTCACTGTCAAGGTGACAGAATATTTTCCTGGGAGCGCGAACGGTCCCTGGGGTTCGAGAGGTGTACCACCATCGTCCTGGTCCCAGACTGCCGCTATTGAGTAATTGTACTCGAGCGCGGGCGGCCGCGTGTACCTCAAATCCCATACGAATCTATGAGCGCCTGCCTTTGAAGAAATCTCTGTCTCAGGCCGCGTCCATTCACTCTGGAAATACCGGGTCTCAGTGGGAAGCTCGCTGACCTTCTCGTCTGAATTATATTCTCTAACGATGTTCCCCCTTGAATCGTGTATGGTTAGCTTGATCGGCCCGGAAGCATTCTCTTTCAACCAGTAATCAATAACTGCTCCTGTGGGCGGATTCTGGCCGAGCGCGGTTTCCGGGGGCCAGGGCGTGTCACGATTCTCATTCGCTCGTAGACGCCACGCATCGTCGGGCTGGTACAGGTGCACGCCCTCCGAGGCAATTTCAGGTGTCATTTCTCTAAACGGTTCCGGATCGTCGAGTACCCATATGCCTCTTCCCTGCGTGCAGATTACAAGGTCGCCGCGGCCAAATGGCCCCGGCGAAATTACCAAGTCAGTGATGCTCGTTGTCGGTAGGTTAAGTGTAAGCGGTTCCCAGTTCTCGCCATCGTCAAAAGATACGTAAACGCTTCTGTTCGTGCCGGCGTAAAGTACGTCCTTCCTGAACGGGTCTGCACGAACGACGTTGACATATTCGTTCTTCGGAATCCCGTTTATGATGGTTCTCCATGCTCTTCCGCCGTCGTTTGTCTTGATGATTATCGGATTCGAGAACCCGAGTCGGTGAGTGTTGACCGCGACATACGCACCAGCGGCGGAAAACGGAGACGCATCGATGGAACTCACCATCCCCCACGCCGGGACAGATATCGGTGTAACGTTTCTCCAATGTTTCCCGCCATCCGCGGTCACCTGGATGTATCCGTCATCGGTACCCGTCCAGATGACATTTTCAGACACGGGCGACGGCGCGATGCTGAAGATGACTCCGTAACCGGCGTCGCGCGCCTGCAGCGGATCGGGATCGACATAATCTCTCGCTCCCTCTTTCTTTCCACTGAGGTCGGGACTTATCATCTGCCAGTGGTCGCCGTCGTCAGTCGATTTCCACAGATACTGGTTCCCGAAATAAAGGGCGTGTCTTCCAATCGGCGAGAAGACAAGAGGGGTTATCCACGTGTAGCGATACTTCACCGAAGTTTGACGAGCACCGTAGCTGGGAACAGGCCAGGGAGAAATCTCCGCCACTTGCCGCGTCATTTCGTCGAACCTCGACACATGTCCGCCAAGCCCGCTCCCGAATATCAAGTTTGGATTCCCCGGTTTAGGAACATCATAGTCGCGCTCGTCGCCACCGACGGGGTGCCAGTCGCGATCCTCAATTACACCGTAAGGTCCGCGCGTGAAGATCCCAACCGTTCCGTTGTCCTGTTGTCCGCTGTAGATCTTGTATGGAAACTGCTGATCGACCGCCACGTGATAGAACTGGCCTGTCGGCTGGTTGTACCAGCTTGACCAGCTCTTTCCGCCGTCGACGCTGACGACGCATCCCTGATCTGAAGCGGTGATCATATAACGGTTATCCGATGGATTGATCCATAAAAAATGGTAGTCGTCCCCGCCGGGCGCACCTTTAAAGATCGTAAAAGTTTTTCCGCCGTCTTCTGAGCGATGAATAGATCGGTCCATCACATATAGTATGTTTGGATTCGTCGGGTCCACCGTTATTCTACTGAAATACGGATTAGCAAGCGCAGGGTTTTTGTTTACGAATTCCCAATTCATGCCGCCATCAACCGACTTATATAGTCCGCTTTCGCTGCCGGAGGTGATGATAGTCGCATAAACGATTCTTCCCGAACTTCCGCGTGCTACGCCCAATCCAATTCGCCCTAACGGACCGGACGGGAGCCCGTTGCCGATCAGCTTCGCCCAGCTCTCACCGCCGTCAGTGCTCTTGTAGATTCCCGATCCTGCTCCTGTCTGCGGCATGAAATAGTCGAGCCACGGGTGCATCTGCATCTGCCACGTGGCAGCATATACGACAGAAGGATAGAGCGGGTCAGAGGCAAGGTCGACGGCACCGGTACTATCATTGACAAACAGAACTCTCTTCCAATTTCCACCTCCGTCGTCCGAAAGATAAATTCCGCGATCGGAAATCGGCGCGAAAACATTTCCCAGGGCCGCAACGAGTACTCTCTGAGGATTTTTCGGATCAATGAGAATTTTTCCGACATGTTCAGTTTCTTTCAGTCCAATGTTGCTCCACGTTTTTCCCGCATCGGTTGAGCGGTAGACTCCATCGCCGGCAAGTATGTCCCAACGAAGGTCGACCTGTCCTGTACCGACATAAATGATATCCGGGTTTGATGGTGCAAGATCGATCGCGCCCACCGAAGAAGCAGCCTGGTGCTGCATTAATCCATCCCAGGTCCGACCGGCGTCTGTGGTTTTCCAGACTCCGCCTCCTGCCCCTCCGAAGTAAAAAGTGTTCGGATCAGTCGGCACTCCCACGGCCATGGTAGCCCAGCCGGCACGGTATGGACCGACAAGCCGCCAATGTAAATTCGAAAACGCCTCTGAAGGAACTGGCTGGCTTTGCACCGAGCTGATGGCTGCGAGCAAAAAGGCTAGCAAGGAGCTAATAGAAAGATTCTTCATTTTTTTCCCTCGATTTGGCAATGGAATGATGAACGGGTTACGGTTTGAACGCATCGTAAATATAATTGGTGAGCGGATGAGTTCTCACTCTCGTCACAGATTAGGTTAACACATTTCACCCGCAGTTAGTTTAGCTTCGCCAACCGAAATGAATTTCCTTGTGCGGCTACCTACGATTTGAAAGTGCCGTTACCGCTGCTTGCGAGCTTGCGCGAAGAGAGCACATAAAACGGATTACAAAAGAGAGAAAAGGGTTATTAAAGATGATCATGATTAGGATGTGAGTCCATGATGGAGGGCTTTCTGAGCTAGACATTTGGAAGAACGAGTCTCTTTCTGTGTACCGCAAGCCGGCAGCCGGCGAATATTATTTACACCGGGTCGCCTTGGGCGCCTTCGCGTCAGTAAAGAAGATAATGGTTTTGAAATGAGAAGGCGAGTACGAAGCCGGCCTTACTTGCGTCGCCGTCCGGTCGTCCGCACCTTGGATCGCTTTGCTGGTTTCGATTTTCTTGCGCTCGGTTTCTTCAGTGGAGAGGACATGTACCACATGTTGCCGAAAGCATCTTTGACTCCTGCCCGCCGGTCGCCGTATGGCTGATCACCGGGTTCCTCGATGGACACCGCGCCCGCCGCGACAGCGCGAGCATGCGCCGCATCAACTTCTGGAACGTACACAAGATACATCCCGCTTAACGGCGTCGCTACATCCCCTCCGATTCCGACCATGATTCTTGAATCCCCAACTAAAAGCTCCACATGTGTACCGCCCCCGCCTGTAGTCTGTCTGACGAGTTCCTTTGCCAAGAACACTTCCTTCAAGAAGTCTATCAGCCTCTCACCATCACTGGCAATTAAGTAGGGCGTGACTGCGTGATATCCGTTCGGTATGTATGTGCGTGCCATCTTGTATCCCTCCTTGTTATATCATCTTAAACGTTGGGCCCGGCCTGATGAGTTCCACCAAGCCGAGTGCACCTGGAAAAGGCGGAATGACGCCGCACTTAACCACTACTTCACCAGATCGGGATGAAGCTCCTGTAAAGGTTCCTTTGCTCTCTTGCGAATAATACCTCTCACTCTCAATTGAACCTTCTCGACCAGCACGTAAACAACTGGAACTAGGATGAGCGTCAGGAACATGGAGCTGATCAATCCGCCTATGATTCCCCACGCGAGACCTGATTTCCATTCGGATCCGGAATCTGTCGAGAGCGCAAGAGGCAGCATACCGATGACCATCGCAGTCGTTGTCATTAAGATGGGCCTGATCCTGCTTTCTCCCGCCTCGAGCAAAGCTTCAAAAGTCGTGAGTCCGTCCTCCCTTTTCTTCTGGTTGGTCCTATCGACGAGCAGGATCGCGTTCTTGCCGACCAGCCCGACAAGCATGATTATTCCAAGTATCGTGAATATGTTTAGCGATTTCATCGTTAGGGCTAGAGCGAGAAATGCGCCGACCATCGCAACAGGAATTGAAAAAAGAATGATGAACGGATCGATGTAGGAGTCATAAAGCGCAACCATAACAAGGTACACGAAAATTATTGCGGCGATAAGAGCAAGTCCGAGGCTGCCGAACGCGTCGGCCTGATTTTTCAAATCTCCCCAATAAACGACTCCGACGCCCGGAGGAAGTTTTTCCTTCGCCATCGCGTTCTTAATGTCTTCCCCGACGCTTCCGGTTGGACGACCGATGACTTGCGAGTAGACTGTTACCGCGTTTATCCTGTTGAACCTCTGGAGTGCCGTCGGTCCGGTTTCCTGGTACACATTGGCAAACTCCTGCAGCTCGACGGATTGACCTTTGTCGTTCACGAAAGTCATCTGTTTCAAATCTGAGATTTTCGATTTATCGAATTTGTCGAGCGACACGAGTATGTCGTAGTCGTCGTTTCCTTCCCTGTACTTCGTGTCGTCATTGCCCTGCATTGCAACCTGCAGCGCGGCACCCACATCGGCGATCGACAACCCGAAGTCTGCAAGTTTCTGCCTGTCGATGTCCACCTTCATTTCCGGATTTGCCGCTTCGGTCGAAAGCCGGACGTCGGCAGTTCCAGGTATCGTCCTCACGACCCTCTCCACGATATCGGCGGACTTAAGCACGTCGTTTCTGTCGGGACCGTTTACAATCAGCTGAATCGGAGTTTGATTTGCCGTTCCGAAGAGGCCGATCGGATTAACCCGAACCTTCACCCCCGGCATCATCATACCGAAATCTTTTATCTCCTGACCGACTTCGTCTGTTGATTTGGAGCGCTCTTCCTTCGGCACCAGTTCAACGTCCAGCTCGGAACTGTTGTTCGACGTCTGGCCGATGAGGCCCTCATTTGAAGCGCCGACCTCGACGAAATCGCTCTTCACTTCAGGCAGACTGCTGATGTACTGTTCAACCTTTTGAGTTACGAAGTTTGTGTTCTCGAGCGAGTAATTGGAAGGCGTTTCGAGCGTGACGGCGAACTCCCCGCGGTCCGACTGTGTGATGAATTCCGCCCCAATGAAACCGAGAGGCGCGAGTGAAAGAGAAGCGACAAAGAGGACAGCCGAAATTGTCACTACTTTCCACCTGTTACTGAGACTCCATTTCAATATTCCCAGGTAGTTCGCGATCAGCTTGTGAAAGTATTTCTCGAACTGGAGCGCGAAGCGTCCGATGAAAGTCCCGTCCGTCATCCTTTCGAGTTTGCTTATCCGCGATGCGAGGAGAGGTGTGACAGTGAACGAGACAAATAAGCTCAGAAGAGTTGATATGACCACCACAACGGAGAATTCTCTTATGATGTTTCCGATCAGACCACCCGTCAAAGCAAGCGGCACATAGATTACAACATCAACCATCGTGATCGAGAGCGCTGCAAATCCAATTTCGTTTCTCCCTTTTATCGCTGCATCTCTAGGTGGTTCGCCTTTCTCAAGGTGATGATGGATGTTCTCGATGACGACTATTGAATCGTCGACAAGTATTCCCACAACGAGCGAGAGTCCGAGCAGCGTCATCAGATTTAGCGTGTAGCCGAACGCGTACATTACTACAAATGTCGAGAGTATTGAAGCGGGAATGGCAAGCATTACTATAAAAGAATTTCTCATGCTGTGTAGAAAAAGCAGCATGACGATAGCGACGAGCACAACGGCAAGGGCTAGATCGAACTTCACACCGTTCGCGGCATCTATGGTGAATTGAGAAGCGTCCTGGGAAATATTGAACTTAATATTCTTGTCTTGGTAATCCTTTTCGATACTCGCAAGCTCGGTCCGAACCAGGCGGCTCACATCCACCGCGTTTGCGTCCGTTTGCTTCTGAACCAGTATTCCGACCGACGTCACTCCGTTGATACGGTTAATGGTCGTGTACTCTTTGTGACCGTCATCCACGTCTGCGACATCCGAAAGCTTTACATCTCCGCCGCCCGGCGATTTGGTGACGATAAGATTCCTGATCGCGTCAACAGAACTGAACTTTCCGGCCAATCGAACAACTAATTGATTGGTGCTGTTTTCCAGTTTTCCAGTTGGGAAGTCTATGTCGGAATTCCTTATCGAATTCAAAACCTGGAGTACCGAAAGATGGTACGACTTGAGCCTGTCTGCGTTCAAGTTGACCCGGATTTCTCTTTCGTCGCCGCCGACAAGCGTAATCTGTCCTACTCCCGGGACTTCAGCGAGTCTCGGCTGGATTCTGTCCAAAATGAACTGGTAAAATTCGGTCGATGGCATGTTGCTTGTGACGCCCATCCTGAGGACGGGAATCGCATCAAGCTCGAATTTCGATATCGATGGCGTCTTTACGCCTGCCGGGAGCGTGCCGACGATCTGATCGATCTTCTGCTGCGCGCTTTGCATCTGAGTGTTCACGTCCGCAGTCTGCAGGAACTGAATCATCACGAATGACACGCCTTCGTTCGATCGAGATGTTATGTTGTCTATTTGATCGAGAGATGAGACAACATCCTCGATAGGTTTGGTCACCGAATTCTCTACTTCATTCGGTGAAGCGCCCGGATAAATTGTAGAAATCGTTACAACTGGTGGCGTAATCTTCGGAAGCAGTTCATAGTTAAGCCTCGAAAGGCTGAACAAGCCGATGAGTGCCAATGCCCCGAATACCACCACGACAAGTGTCGGTCTTTTTATAGCTAGCTCTGTTACAGTCATTTAGGATTTCCCTTTTCAAATCTAGATCTTATTCCGCGTGAAGTACCGTTACCCGGCGATGGTAACTTTGTTCCCGTCCTGAAGATTGTTCTGTCCGTTAGTAACTACCGTTTCACCCTTGTGAAGTCCGTCTATCACTTCCAGGTAATTATCATAAGAGGAGCCGATGACAACATTTCTAAGTCTGGCAATTCCATTCTCGACGGCAAAAACCTGGGGCTGCTCCACACTTCCTACCAGAGCTTGTCTCGGTATCACGAGCGCGGTCCCATCTGAATGGGGTGTGAGGAGCACATGCGCAAACATTCCTGCCTTGAGGGGATGTTCGGAGCTGTTCGAAAAGTCCACTTCCACCGGATATGTATGCGACGCATCTCCTTTAGCGCTGATAGTCTTAATGATCCCATGAAACTCACTTCCGGGATAAACCCCCGTCGAAATTTCTGCCGGCTCGCCTGTTCTCAAGTTGAACACATCATGCTCGTCGACGTTGACTGTGATCTTAAGCCGGGAGATGTCGACGACGTCCGCGACTACCGTTTTGCTGTTGACATAATTGCCAACATCAACAGTCCGCGAAGTCATGATGCCCGCTATGGGTGTCGATACTTTCGTGTCGTCATACTGACGGCGGGCGATGACAAACTGATCCTTCGCCGACTCGTAAGCAAGATTAGCGCCTTCAAGCTGGGAATCTGTCACGGCTTTCTCTTTATACAATTCCTGGAACCGTTCGTAATCTTTGGTTGCCTTATCAAGATTGACTTTTGCCGTGTTCATTGCAGCAAGTGCCAGCTCGTCGTCGATCTGGATCAGAACCGAGCCGGCCGACTTGAAATCTCCGACTTGCGCCAGCACTTTCGTCACCTTCCCCTGCGCCTCTGATACAATAGCCACGTCGTTATTGGCGTCTATTGTCCCGACGAGATCGATATTGTCTGAAAGTCCTCGTTGCACAACGGTAGCTACACTGACGGGATACGAATCAACGGTTTGTCTCTTCGTTTCAGCTTTTATTTGAGATCGGTTCCTCATCAGTATGGCAATAATGAGCGCCACCACGACGATTGCAACCGAATAGATCCTAATTTTTTTCATTACTCACCCTGGTCTTTCGTTCCTTATTTAAGTCTGTATTTGTTCCCGAGAATATCGAATAACTCAGTGCAAACATGGAATAGAGAAAATCACTGTACTCATTTTGTCCGGATGGAACGCTTTTGCTTTCATTCTCAGAAACGGACTCGTCATCCGCGCATTCTGCATGATGCCCAACAATCCTGCGTGTTCTGACTTGAGCTTTCAAGTCGTCAGTCTTGCAAGACACTTTTATCAATCTTCTTATCCTGCGGCAACGAATATGAGCAGTACCGCTTTCTGCCGTCTTCCGTCAGGATTCCCTCGAATATGATCTTTGAAATCGCTTCGAACACTTGCGGACCGCTGAAAGGTAGTTCAGCGAGAACATCCGGCGTGATAATCGACTCGACTGCATTCGTGTAGAGTAAGACGATAACGTCGCGGTTAATGTCTTTCCTCAAGATTCCCGTTTCGAAACCGTCGTTAAGAACTTGTTTGATCTTCTCAAGGCCCTTTTCTTTCTTGAAAGAGTGTATATCCTTCCAAACATCAGGGACTAGTTTCTGCAGATCATGAAACCGGTTGACTCGAGAAGACCGTTCGCCAAAGTAATCGAGGGTTATCCTGAACTTGCCGATAAAATCGAGATCATCTCGTCGCCATATGCCATCGATGTGATTCATGAACTCGCACTGACGATCGGAGATCAGATCTCGAACCAGCTTCTCCTTGTTGGGAAAAAATTTGTAGAGGGTTTTCTTGCTGATCCCGAGACTGGAGGCTATTTCCTCCATCGTGACTTTGGCATAACCGTGTTCGAGGAACATCCCCTCCGCTCCGGCCAGAATTCTCTCCCTTTTTTCCTTCTCGTCTGACGACATTCTAGGGCCTTTCTCCACATGTGAAACGAATGACGTTTACATCGTTTCCGCGATAACCTAAAAAAACGCAGATAAACTGCGATTCCTACGATGGAAACGATATACGTCTAGAACGTTTCCAATTTAACGACCCTTCTCTGACAATTCAAGAGTCATCATGTTAAGGAACCATTAACAATTTCAGGCGCCTGTAAATTGTGCTTCCATCAGGCCCAACAAGTCTCAAGACGAAACTCGAGTAAGTTTATTTTGGAAGATTGGAGAAGTGCAGCCCTCACACCCTAGTAGCGTTGATAGCTTTAATCACACGCCGAGCGCGTTTGTCAGCATAATGGTCGTGGACGACGAGGAGCGCGTGTATCACACCTGGAATCCAAAGAAACACGCACAAAACTATATTGAAGAGCGCTTGAATCGGTTTGCCGCTCAGCAGCACAGCCAACGGCGGAAGAAGAAACGCTATCAGGTAAAGCATCTCAAGCTCGCTTTTTAATATCGACTACGGAATTCTTATATCGGTGTTGCGCGTTACTCATTCGGCTCTGGCATCGGGCGAGTCTAGAACCCTTCATGATTCTCCTCCAAGATTGAATCGCACCATCGGTCTTGACTTCGAGGTTCGGTCTACGATCTTGAATCCGGCCCGCTGGAATGATTTGTATAGCCCGACCCAGAGAAATGAATCGGGATACTTATCTTTTGTCGGAATTGTCGGGTATGCTTCGAGCATTCGTATTCCAGCCGAGCGAGCGTAATCGATCGCTCCTCTCAAGATAGCGACGGACACTCCGCGTCGTCTGAATTCCTTCCTGATAAACATACAAGGGATCGACCATACCGGCTCGCCATCGATCCTTTTGTGGACTCTTGAATTTTCAAGCCTCGGAAAATCTTCTCTCGGTGCCAGCGCGATCCACGCGACCGGATTTCCGCTGACGAGCCCGATCAATCCGACCGGCATTCTTTTGTCGATGAGCTTCTTCATCGCATTCCGGTTGCCGCTTCGCTTCTTGCCCTTCTTGAAATCCGATATCGGAAGCCTGTAATACATGCACCAGCAATTTCCACAAGCACCGTTCTTTCCGAAGAGCTCGACAAATTTGTTCCAATTCCTTTTTGAAACCGGTTCCACCTTGACTTTTTCAAAAGACTCACGCGCGGCAAGGCGGTCTTTGATGTCCGGCTTCTTGATATGTGTTCTCCTCATAACCTGTTTCCCCACCACGTCACTATTCTATATCACTCGAACACATGAAACCATCATACGCACAGGACAGTGTGCGAGAAGAGTCACAGTGTCGTGCTTAATACTTATTGCCCGACAATTCGAATCCCATCGGTAGGTCCGTTCATACTTCGATTTCGCCTACGAAGTAAGTCACCGCTCTTCCCGAAATTTTCACTTTATCTTCAAGATCTTCGCAGAATAGTTCACCGCCTCTTGCAGACAACTGGCGGGCAGTCATTTTGGACTTGCGGAGCTTTTGCGACCAATACGGAATCAGAGTGGAGTGTGAAGAACCGGTCACCGGGTCCTCTGCAATTCCTACTTTAGGGGCGAAGAACCTTGAGACAAAATCAACTTCATTTCCTTTGGCTGTAACGATCACTCCAATGCAATCGTAAGATTTGATCTTGTCAATATTCGGTTTGAGGTGACGCACTTCGTCTTCATTAGTAAGGACAACCATCAGATCCCGTGCCTTAAGAACCTCACGCGGCTGGGCGCCGAGCGCTTCCTTAAGATTGTCAGGAGCAGGACAAATCTCGCCCGGTCTCCGCGGAAAAATCATAGACATCATATCGCCTGCGAACAGGACTTTCAGGAGACCGCTTTTTGTCCTGAACGATATTTCATCCGGCGAATAAGCCAGGTGCTCTTTGTAAGCATAGGCGGTAGCAAGTGTCGCATGGCCGCAAAGGTCGATCTCAATTGCCGGGGTGAACCACCGAAGATCAAATACGTTGTTCCTGGCAACGACAAAGGCAGTTTCCGCCAGATTGTTTTCAGCCGCGATATTCTGCATGATTTCGTCCGAAAGCCACTCTTCCAAAACGCAAACGGCCGCGGGATTCCCGTGAAATCTTTTGTTTGTGAAAGCATCGATTTGAAACATTGGAATTTTCATAATTGAATTGTCCATTTACTCCTGATAAAAAGGATATGATTCCGCTTCGAGACGGAATCAGACCTCAAGACGGTGTGAGAGTTCGTCGGGATTAAATTAGTTCATTGACCTGCGCATGTCAATCCGCAGGCAAGATTAGGATCAGGAGAAGATATCTCCTCTTTTAAACTGCCACAAGCTGACAACGCTGGCTACCGCGCCGATGCCGACAAGGATCACGATGTGCTCGACGATGCCGGAGAGGCCCACGCCTCTCCACAGAACCTGGAGAAAACCATCCATCGCCCAATATACGGGTGTGAGCCTGCTGAAGAACTGGATGCCGGACGGCATGAAGGAGACCGGGAACCAGGCTCCGCCGATCGCACTCATGCTAAGAATAAGAAGAGTTCCGAGCCCGTTCGCCTGCTGGCGCGTCTTCGAGAATGCTGCGAGAAGCATCCCGAACGATGTACACGCAAGCGATGCCGCGATGATTATCAGGAAAAGATTAATGAAGTTTGAGAAGATGTCTATCCTGAAGATTACCCAGCCGAAGAAGAAGAGGACGGACAACTGGAGGATACCGAGCGACATATTGAAAAGATACTTGCTCCAGAGGATGTGAACCCTGGAAACTGGAGATGTGAGGAGCCGGAGCATCACCCCGGATTTCTTCTCATCGAAGAGAGAAGAAGATGCCGCTGTCAGGCTGAAGAGCAGAAATGTAATTGCCCATCCCCCAACACTCCTCGTTGCCCAGGGATTTGCGAGTTGTTTGCCGACGACCTGCTCTTCATCCATTTTCACAATCTCGTTGAAAAAATTTCCGGTGTTGTTGGAAGAATCGCCGCCCTTTCCCGAGAACTTCCATCTTGACGGATGCAGGAAAACGCTTGTATCGACTTTGAAATACTTGCTCACGACCGACGCCATGCCCCTGTTGAACTCGCGTCCGTTCTTTGTCCCGAGCGCTCGTTCCGCCTGCTTGAGTCCGCTCTGCGCGATAATCGACGGAAACTGGCTGAATACCACCTGCTTGATTAATCCCTGTACTGTCTGGATCTCGATCTCATTCTTCGGATCGTAATAGAACTTTATTTTCAGAGCCATAGAAGTATCGGAATAAGCGTCTATCGGAAGCACCAGAGCGGCGGTAGCATTCCCGTTCATAACATATTCTTTTATCGAAGTCGTGTCGAACGTCCGCACAATTCCGGAATCGTCTTTGAATGACTTGATCACCCGGAAAGACTTCATCGTATCGAGCGCTGATTCTATGCGCGTGCCGACCTCCGACTTGCTCTGGTTGAGGAACGCAAGCGGAATTCCCTGCGGTCCGGCATTTGACCCGCCGAAGATCGATCCAAATATATACACCAAGACCACGGGGACGATGAAGGTCAGTAACACCGATATTCTGTCGTTGAAAAATATCCTGTACGAATTCTTGAAAAGCTGAAGGACCTGTCTCAATCTCTCAGCCTCCTCCCGGTCAGTTGAAGGAAGAGGGCTTCCAGCGTCGGGCGGTGGAGCTCGATCGATTTGTAATGGATCCCGTGTTCTTCCAGTTTCAAGAAGAAAGACGATAATTTGAATCCAGGAGACGGATTCAACTCGAAGTGATCGTTCTCCTCGACGATCTTCCCAAACGCCTGAAAGATCTTGCCGTTCTCCGTCGTCATTTGATTCTTGGATATGCTTATCGCTTCCTCATACGGCAGCTTCTCAAGGAGTTCGTCGGTAGTACCGAGGGCGATTATAATGCCATGATCGATGATCGCAACACGAGTGCAGAGCCGCTCAGCTTCCTCCATGTAGTGCGTGGTATATACAATAGTCTTCCCAGCCCTGTTGAGCGACTCGAGATAGTCGAAGATGGCATTCCTGGACTGGGGGTCTACCCCTACCGTCGGCTCGTCGCAAATGAGAACATTAGGATCGTGGAGAAGACTGGCAATAAGATTCAGTCGGCGCTTCATCCCGCCGGAAAACGTCTTCACCTTATCCTTGCGCCTGTCGTAGAGCCCGACGGCATTAAGCTGTTCGACTATTCTTTGCTTCAGGATCTTTTTGGGAACGCGATAAAGACTCCCGAACGCTTC
Organism: Candidatus Kryptoniota bacterium; assembly: GCA_036567965.1. Lineage (NCBI taxonomy): Bacteria > Pseudomonadati > Candidatus Kryptoniota > Candidatus Kryptoniota bacterium. The sequence continues at coordinate 6,510 of DATCTN010000028.1, read as the reverse complement.
AAGGTTCTCCTGCGCTCCCAGCTCATCGTACACAGCGAGCGACTGGGGGACATAACCAATTTCATTTCTAATGTTCAAACTTTCCTGTGAGATATGTTCGCCATCGATCATGATCGATCCGGAATCCGGATTGAAATAACCGGTAAGTAGACTCATAAGCGTTGTTTTACCGGCACCATTCGGACCGAGAAGTCCGAAGAATTCCCCGCCTCCTATTTCGAGCGAAACGTTGTCGACCGCAATGACTGATGGAAATTTTTTCGAGACACCTTGAACTGATATCATGCAGCTGTTTCTCATGCCCTTTCAGGACTTAATGTGCCCACGATGTACCTTACGTACTCGGTGAGGTTATGGTTTCGCTCGCCGCTCAATCCCATTTGTTCCCGGAGACTTTGGATACTTTGAACTTTCCCGATCCGAGAAGGAAGATTGCGATTGCCGTCAAAAGGTAAAATGCCTCCGTTTCAATTCCCCATGCGCCGCCGGGTCTGACAGCAAAGATGCCTCCGTTTGTTACCAGAACGATTGCCATGAAAAGATCAAATGCGACCACAAGCGCGGCGAGCCGGGCTTTGTAACCGAGGATTATCATGACAGGCGCGACTATTTCACCTATGTACACTCCGTACCCGATAAAGAACGGAAGATGGAACGCTCCAAGCGGACCCGCCATCCACGCGATTCCATGAACCAGTTTCGATATGCCATGAAATATCAGGAGTCCGCCGACCGTCAGCCGTAATATTAACTTACCTAGATCTTCATTCATATGAAATCTCCCTTTTATTATTCAATGTTTCTTCAGACACCCATTTGTTATACAACAATCACTTCACCACGAACTGTTCCAGTGCATCCGGTTCCGGATCTCCAGCCAGACGCTGCGGAACGGAGAGTGTACCAGTCTGAAACGTCCGCTCGAAAATCAAAGTAGGAACTATTTTGGCATCAGTATGAACGCCACGATCATCCCAAGGAGATTGAGCGAACAGTGAGTAATAATTCCCACGAGAATGTTCCTTTTCCACCAGACAACATAAACGAGAGGAAGAAGTGCGATTATCCGGACGGGATTCTGCCAGGGAGAAAAGAAATGATAGACAGAGAAAAGGACGACATTTACAGCCGGCGCCCACGCCTTCATTCGACTCATCCTTGGAAGCAGGTATCCCCTGAAATATAATTCCTCGACGATCGGGCCGATAATTCCGTTGAACACGAAACCCATTATTGCCGTGATAATAAATATCGCGCCCTTTGGTTGAGGAATTTGATTAGCGAAGAACCATGATGGAAGCCAGCGGAAGAACTCCCTGATCATGAATGGGTCGATAAACGAAGTCAGGAAACCGAAAACAAAGAGACACCACAACAGCAAGGGGAGAACGAGGGCGATTGTTCGGACAGCAGGCATCTTCTCCCTAAAGAGAACAACTCCTTCCGGAGACCATTTCCCGTTCAGCTTCTTCCCTTCACGCAACAGGACTCCAAGCTCGAATGGAACAAGGACCAGCATGATCAAGACAAACAGGACGAGGATGGACGGAAGGGAATGAACTGCGGCTACGGGAGCGAGGAAAACGAAAAATAATAAGATCAACAGGCCGGGCGCCAATGAAAGGAAAACCGTCTTCGATGCAGAATGTGCAACGACGACCGGCCTGTCAACGAGATCTGTCAATTTAACAAGCAGCCGTATCGCCGGGCGTCACAATACGAGATGCGGGGCTGAATTCCTGAGACAGCTTCATCGCGCCAAGTGCATGAAGGTTGTCAGTAGTGCTCCGAAGATCAGGAACCATCCGACCAGGCCAATGACCATCCATACGAGACTTGCTTTTGCCCAGTTCGCTTTGCTTTCATTCGTGTTCTGACTGAACGCCCAGACGAGCAGCATCACAATGTTCACGATAGGAATCACCATGATGAGCAAGGTGATCATCCATTCACCGAAACCAACGGCCGGCTCGCCGGCTAATTGGCGATTGACGTTAATATCGCTTGCCATGACTGCCTCCACTGTTAGTGATCTGTTTGGTTACAACGTACACGGTTTGCTTCAAAGATTTTGGCGAATCCGAGTTTATCGAATGCGGAAACACTTTAAGAAACCCGGAAGCCGTTATGCTGCCTCATTAATTTTGGAAGACCCTAATGATTTTATCTCATTGACCAAAGCACGACACTCCGATGAATGGACTTGAAAACTTGCCGAAACAGGATCAGGGAAAGATTGTTCTCATCAACACGAAGACCTATTCAAGATATTGAACGAAACACGGAATCATTCCGGCCCACAGGCCGGTCACGAGCCCGACCGCAAATCGATTGGAGCTCAGAACTGCGCCCCCGTCAGTTTATCTTTGACCAGGGTTACACAAGTCACGTTCCCCTTCACTTGGATGTCACCGACACCGGGCTTGCTCAGTTTCACGACGAGTGTTCCCGCTCCGGTTTTCCTCTTAAAAATTCCCATGAAGCTTGGCGAGTCGATTGTCAATGTAATCGGTGTAGCGAGGTTTGCCACCGCAAGAGGGGTGGACGACGATGCATCACCTACGACGTACGCAGCATCAAATGATACGACCGTATCCGGACCCGACGAAGCGATGGTCAGTACAGCCGATTTGTTATCGCTCGGTGTGTAATTTAAGGCGCTCAACAATAGGACCCCCATTAATCCTGCCACACTCAGCAAAAGGGTTCTCTTCATTAACTCCTCCTTCTTAAGTAAAAGATTTCGCCAGCACAAACGATAGAACGAATAAGTTCATGCTCGAACACCAGCACAGATGCACCAAGATAAGCTTAAATGAAAGTAGGCCTGTCACGCAAAAAAATCAAGCGGGTAACGGGCTAATTTTTCCCCCGCTTTCTTTCCTCAGACTGGCCCATCGCGGCGAGAAACATTTCCAACGTTCGGACGTACGCTAAGAATCGAATCGAGATGCAAGCCCAGCCAAGACGCTTTTTTCACTCACACGGAATAACGGAGCTGATCCCAAAAAAGTTCATGGCCTATGGATTTATTCTCAAGGCGAAATCGTTTAGGGTATGAGCCCGTTACGCCCGGATCTCAACCATTACAAGGATTAAACAGGAGGGAAAATGAATCCATCAATCTTCAGATCGATTCCGGAATCGGTTGTCGCCGACGGAATCAGGATGGACCGCAGCAATGGAAATGGAATGGACTTAATTAGGTTGAAATTAATTCTCAGGACACAATTACTAATGACTGCAGCCATCATCTTTTTGCCAATAGCAGCGAGATCTCAATCACTGAACTATCCCGCAGCCAGGAGGGACACAGCCATAGATGACTACTTCGGCACAAAGGTTACCGCAGCTTATCAGTGGATGGAAGACCAGGATAGTCGTGAGGTGGATGACTGGGTCGAGGCTGAGAATAAAATGACGTTTGATTATCTCGACAAGATTCCGATTCGGAATTGGATTCGTGATAGACTCACCAAGTTATGGAATTATGAAAAGGTCGGCGTGCCCGAGCGACACTCAAACAAACTGTTTTACGGTAAGAACTCGGGATTGCAAAACCAAAGCCCGGTTTACATGCAGACTTCGCTCGCCGGAAAGCCTAGGATGATCCTCGATCCTAACGCGCTCTCCCCCGACGGTTCAATCGCCCTCCTCGATTATTCTCCCTCTCCGAATGGAAAATATCTTGCGTATGGTCTTTCACAAGGCGGATCGGACTGGGAGGAACTCCACGTGCGCAACGTCGAAACGGGAAAAGACCTTGCTGACACAATACACTGGGTAAAGTTCTCCGGGATCTCATGGACGAACGATAACCGCGGCTTTTTCTACTCTCGTTTTCCCGAACCGCCAAAGGGAGAGGCTCTGACGGCGGAAGGAGTTGGACAATCCCTCTACTACCATCGGCTTGGAACTTCACAGAGCGACGACAGGAAATTCTATGACCTCAAAGACCTCCCCGGCTGGTATGTTGGTGGATCGGTTACAGAAGATGGGCGATACCTCTTCATTTACGTGAACAAAGGAACCGAATCAAAGAACAAACTTTTTTACGTAGATCTGAAGAATCCTAAACATCCCGATATCTCTTCACCGGTCAAACCACTCCTTGAAAAAGACGATGCGGAATATGGTGTGTTGGGGAATGTCGGAACGACACTTTACGTAGAAACGACGCTCGATGCGCCGAAACGACGGGTTGTAGCATTCGACATCAACTCTCCCGACCAAAAGAATTGGAGAGTTGTCGTCAATGAAACCAAGAACGTCATGGAACAGTTCGGATTGATCGCAGGACGAGTCGTGGTGGGATATCTCGTCGACGCGAGAAGTCAAGTCGATTTTTATTCTCTCGAGGGAAAACAAGACGGTAGCCTGAAGCTGCCGGGTATAGGAACTCTCGCCGGATTCAACGGACGGTATGACACGCCGGAACTGTTTTACGGATTCACGTCATTTCTTTATCCCACCACTGTGTTTCGGTATGATTTCAAAACGGACAAGACGAATGTCTTCAAGGCACCGCATGTCGACTTCAATCCCGACGAGTTCGAAACAAAACAGGTTTTCTACCAATCCAAAGACGGGACGCGGGTCCCAATGTTCATTACCATGAAGAAAGGGACCAAACTCGACGGGAGCAACCCCGTGGATCTCTACGCGTACGGCGGATTCAACATAAGCATCACTCCATCGTTCAGCCCAACGAACATAATCTGGCTGGAGATGGGCGGCATATATGCTGTCGCGAATTTAAGAGGAGGAGGCGAATACGGAGAAGCATGGCATAATGCGGGAATGAAAGAGAAGAAGCAAAATGTTTTCGACGACTTCATTGCCGCAGGAGAATACCTGGTAAAAGAAAAATACACCTCTCCCAGGAAACTTGGCATAGAAGGTTATTCAAACGGAGGACTTCTTGTGGGCGCCGTTGTCACTCAGCGACCCGATCTGTACGGTGCCGCTTACGCCGGAGCAGGCGTCATGGATATGTTGAGGTACCAGAAATTTTCTGCCGGGATCGGGTGGGTACCTGAGTACGGTTCTTCCGACGATTCCACCGATTTCCAGACGTTGATCAAGTACTCCCCCGTCCAGAACATAAAGCGGGGGACTTGCTATCCACCCACGATTGTCACAACCGCAGATCACGACGACAGGGTTGTTCCGAGTCATTCATACAAATTCATCGCGGAGATGCAGCACGATCAGGCGTGTGACAATCCGGTATTGATACGTGTAGAGACAAAGACGAGTCACGGCTACATGCCGACGGACAAGCGGATTGCCCAGCTGGCAGACGTCATGGCATTCATGGCACACAATCTCGGGATAAGCCAAACACCGTAATTTTTTTCGCGGGATGGTCGGCCGGAAGATCAGGCCGACCTTGTCCCATCGTTCAATTGTCATCTCCATGAGTCGGCCCATCCCCTAACCGGAATTGAAACTACGTCAGAAACAGATTACATTTTCAAAAGCGGACGGGACCGGCCGGTCCCAGGCGGTTGGGATATCTCAGAGATCGGCGGTGAGCTCCCCGTCAATTCAGTTCCGCGAGCTCAAAGTGCAAAGGGAGGCTGTTTGAACGGATGCGACTAAAGAGATCAATGGACGCGTTCATGCCTGAAGCGGTAGAAGCAGAAGAATCCTGAAGTGGAGGCGAGCACCATGGACAAATGCGCGAATCATCCTGGCAAAAAAGCATATTCAATTTGCCGCGGCTGCGGAAAGCACTATTGCATGTCATGCCTGGATGAAGGGAAAGAGTTTTATTACTGCAGAAAACCGACATGTCACGAGCTACTCACGAAGGAAACAGGCGCAGATTTATTGCCGACAAAAATAATTTGTCCCGACTGCTCGAGCGAGCTTGAGTTAACTGACAAAGAAAGGTCTTCGAAGAAGATACATTGTCCCGTGTGCGAGGCGTTCCTGGATTACAACTCCGATCCGCCCAGGATACTTAAGACCGAGAACTTCTCCCCGTTGCTTTCCACAATGAACCAGGGTGACGTGGCGCTTCTCGAATCGATCCTGGACAATGCTGATTTAGACTACTACGTCTATGACGCTGAGTTCTTAAGCGTCAGGCCGTTAGTTCAGCCGACCAGATTCTTTGTCGCGACCAGGCAGTTGGAAGAGGCGCAGGCGCTGATAAAGGATCTGGATCTCCACGTCTTTGGCGTTTCAGGAAGCAGCAACCTGGAGTAGCATAGCATGGGCATGGTGAGACGAACCAAGGATTGGATTGTCTCGAAAGCTTTAAGGTTAATGTTTAAGAAATCCCTCTCTGATCTCGGCGAGTTGGCCGATGCAAGCATAAACCCGGAGACAAAACACATCCATTTACGGCTGGAACTAAAAGGAGAATTAGAGCCGATTGATGTTACAATTCTCAAATATGAAGTGAACGGTTCCTGTTTTGTGATAAAAGAGATCACAACCTCGAGAGAGTGGATGGATATTGCGATGCACAAGTTCAACGTTCCATTGAAGTTTGAGATG
>DATCTN010000027.1 GCA_036567965.1 Candidatus Kryptoniota bacterium | reverse complement strand
CAGCCGTCGGTTCTCTTCCTCGAGCTGTTTCAACCGCCGGACCTCGTTGATCCCCATCCCTGCATACTCCTTCTTCCAACGGTAGAACGTTGGCTCGCTCACTCCCATCTTCCGGATCACTTCAGCCACCGGTGTTCCTGCATCAGCCTGCCGGAGGGCAAAGACGATCTGCTGTTCGCTGAATCGTTTCTTCATGTCCTGTGGTCTCCATTCTGCTCGTGAAAATTTACTCATTTCTTCTCACTCAAAATGGACCAAGATACGGGGGGCATAACCAGGCATTGGCTACTTGACGAGGATAGTGATAATAAGCTTCCCGTGTTGGAGGCCTGGAAGGTGCTGTTGAATCCAAGATCTGCTGGTCTCTTTCAGCCCGAAAAAGTTTTCGCGCGCCCTTCTGTTTTCAAACAAAAAACGGGAAAACGATTTCCCGAAATTTGTACCGCAATCGACTTACCGGTGGTAGGGAAAAAATGATTCCAAGACGCTCGGTAACGAAAAGTCCCGCCACGAGTTCTCTGAACGGGACCTGAATCGACATAAGTGCCCAAGGGGACTATTTAATCAGAACCATTTTCTTGACCTGAGTGAAATTCCCCGCTTGAAGTCTATAGAAATAGACCCCGCTTGACAACTTCTCCGTCCTGAGGATTGCCTTGAATTCTCCTTGGGGTCTGATTTCATCCACTAGCGTTTCAACTCGTCTGCCCAAGACATCGTAAATCTCAAGTAGCACATGTGATTGTTTTGGAATGTCGTACTTGATTGTAGTCCAGGGATTAAATGGATTCGGATAATTGGCATAGAGCGCAAACGAGGTCGGAATAACTGAGCCAGTATCTGAATTAACATTCCGATATATTTGTGTTCCTGTTCGCTGATTATTTCCCTGGAACGTACCCCACACGGCCACGCTGACAGTTGATACATGAAATGCTCGGGACTTATAGCCTATGTCGTTGTCATAGAAAGCAATGACGCTTCGGGGACCTGCGCCGGCGTAAATCATCCCTTCACTATAAAGTAGAGGACCTCGCACTCCCAGATTGTCCGTGGTATCTGAAAAGAACCAGTTTACGCTCCCACTGTCGCTCAGACAATAGAGTGACCCAGCATCATCGTCAAGGTAAATCCTACCAGCATCGGACAAAGCTGCAGTATAGCGAATCGAGCCGCTTGCCTTGAAGCTCCAAGCGATGTTTTCCGAAGACAGATTGACTGCGTACAGGTTCGAGTCTGTTGAACCGATGTAGAGTATTCCTTGTCCATCGATAACCGGTGCGGCAACGAGTTGTCCACCAAGGTGAAGCCCCCATAATTCGGAGGCCGATTTTCCTCGAGCCATAGATATCGCATAGAGGTTACCATTAGCTGTCCCCACATAAAATTTCCCGGAGTCGTCAACGGCAGGAGACGTGGGCAAAGTATCCGGAAGCGAAAGATACCAGGTAGGTGAAGCCGGTCTGTCGGTTGCTTCAAGGTCAACTCCGTATACTGTGCCGTTTGTTGTCGGGAAGAAAAGCTTCCTATCATTCGATATCACTGCTGAGTTCGTTATCGGAGAACCCGTGAAGAAATTCCACAATACGGCACCTGTCAAACGATTCACACCAAGAAAATTATTGTTAGACACGCCAATGTAGATTCTCTGCAGTGTCGAGTCGACAGTTGGAGTAGCTGAAGTGTTTCCTCCAAGTGGTAGTGCTGGCCAGACTGATGTTGCATTCTTAGAGAATGCGTAAAGATTGTTGTCTGAAGACGAAATATAGACTGTGGAATCGTATGCAATCGAACATGATGAACCGCTACTGCCTGCAACTTGCAGCTTGTAGATCGTCGTCTCGTTGCTGTCAAGTCGATACACTGCATCACCAGTAGAGATGCAATACGATACGTTGTTGCCAACCATACTCAGCCCAGAAGTTACAGGTCCACCGAGCGCTCTCACGTATGCTGCCCGGTTCACGAGTGCCACGGATGAATCTATTGCATTTTGGTTGTCGACTACGACTAAAGTTACTCTGCTTGTTCCGGGCCCAAAATCATATGTAAGCGAGGGTAGACTACCGACTCTGGCGTAATTCACATACCACAACGTTGAGTCGATCGTTCCGTCTGGATCATGACTCCCTGAACTCGAAAACGTCAGAGAGCTTGTTAAGTCACGACCGGTACTCAACAGGCTGACATTGCTCAACGAAGCAGGTACCGGAGGTGCGTTAAACGGCGTTGAACTTACTTCATTGCTGAAGCCGCTTTCTCCATATAAGCTGTCAACTGCCGTCAACTTATAATAATAGGTCGTCCCGTTCGTTAGCCCTGAATCAACAATGGATGTTGTGGCACAACTGTCGTGAAGTAGTGTGACAGCCGGAGTGGTACCCCGGTATATCTTGTACCTTACCAGATGTTCAGCGGTGCTGGCATCCCAGTAGAGAGTGATCCACATATTGCCCGAACTAATAGTGGGATTCGTAGGTGGAGCAACGAACGTAACGAAGGTCCAATATGGACAGAAGGAACTCTTGCCAGCGACATTAATTGATCGAACACGCCAATAGTAACGAACGGCAGACAAAAGACTCATTTGCATAGAAGTCGAGCCTGTTATCGAGTCAAACACTATACTTGTGAATCCCGTATCCGTCGCGATTTGTAATTCATAAAGGTCCGCAAGTGAAACATGCGACCAGGAAAAACTAACTGTGGTGGATGTGGTCGTTGACAAATTTGAAGGCAAAACCAGCGACGGGCTTCCTGCCAAAGGAGGCGTTGTTGTTGCAGCGGTCCTGTACACGATTGACGCACCCGAAGTATCACTTAGGGCAAATACGTATCCACTATCATTTACTGCCAATGAGGAGACACCGAAGCTCGACGTGGTCTGCACCCACGTCGTACCACCATCTGTGGATCGATACACGCCCGAGCCCCCAGCAAAGATGTTACCGTACGAGTTAACGGTGAGAACGTTATTGCCGGTAGGACCTGAGCTTTTTGTAATCCAAGTGTTGCCAAAATCGGTGGATTGATAGATTCCTAAAGAACCGCTTGCAAAGATACCATAATTCTTGTCTGCCACGATGCTTGTCACGTTATCAGATATTGAATCTGGACCTGTCGTCCAAGTATTTCCATCATTCGTCGAATGAAATATCAACCCACCATAGATTTCTAACAACACATAGAGATTTCCGCTCGAATCAACGGCAATTGACTGGATTCCTCTGTTTGGGAGACCCACGTCAGTCTCGTACCAACTTGCACCATTATCAGTGGAGGCAAATACACCGCTCTCATTTACGCTCGCAACAAAGATCTTGAAACTCCCTGCAAGCTGCAAAAAACCTCTGCAAAGTCAACCTTTCTAACCGGCTTGGCACCCACGTTGGCACTCTGATTCTCATTTTCACCTCAATGAAACGAGGTGAGTGATGTTCCTCTCAAAGATCGGCGGGGTTTATTACCTTTTCTTCAAGGACGAAAACAGGGCGCGGCACAAGTTATCTACCAGGTGCCGGAAGAAGCCGGATGCAATTGAATTCCTTCGAGACTTCAAGCGTGAAGAATATGAGACAAAGAAAAAGCTGGAGACGGTTCTGTTCTCCGAGTTCGTGAACCAGTATGCTGCCTATGCTTCGAGCGTCCACACAGCAAAGACTCTCACGACCTACCAGACCGCATTTCGGGAGTTCCTAAGAGTTGAAGGTGATTGTCTTCTGAACACAATTGGAATTCGAGAGATTGAACATTTTCTCAGCGTCAAGAAGCTGGAAGCTTCCGAGTGGACGGCGAGGAAATACTACATTGCCCTTGCCTCAGCGTTCGAGAAGGCTGTTCAGTGGCATTTCGTCTCAGCAAATCCCTTCCGGGGAGTCTCAAAGCCAAAGGTGAGGGAAATTCTTCCTGTGTTCTTCACGGAATCCGATTTCAGGCTGTTCCTCTCAGCCAACAAGGACAAGGACTTTGCTGAGTTGTGCATCACAGCACTTCTCACGGGTCTCAGACTTGGTGAGCTGCTTTCCCTTCGCTGGACTGATTTAGATTTTGCAGCCAAAACCGTCCTTATTCAAAACAGCGAGTCGTTTACAACGAAGAGCAAGCGTTCTCGTGTTGTGCCTATGAGCGAAGAACTTTCAGGGATGCTGTTGGAACGGAGGGACAACATTCGTTCGGAATCTGAGTTTGTGTTCTCGGATCGTTATGGTAGGAAACTCAAAGCAAGCACAATCGAGCACAGGTTCAAACACTGCGTGCGGCGTGCTAGACTCAATGACAACCTGCATTTTCATTCCCTTCGACACTCGTTTGCTTCTGCCCTGGTTATGTCCGGTGTGTCGCTTTACGCGGTTCAGAAGCTACTTGGACATTCACAGAGCAAGACAACCGAAATTTACTCTCACCTTCTTCCTCAGCAGCTGCATTCGGAAATCAACAAGGGACTGCACGGGTTCGGCATTTTGGAGGGAGCTTCTGATCGGGGAGAACCTGATCGGAAGGCGACAAATCCATCGAATTGAAGGGAACCATTGGAATTTCACAAGTCCACAGAGTAGAATACAACCGGCGAAAAACTTATGAGTATTGCTGAACGTTTTTACAGACCCCCATCGTTCGCCGATTCACGGGCGAGACGGACAGCACGCTTCGCAAATGGTAGGGCTTTTTGTCTAAAGAGGAGGTAACACATGGTATTTAAGGTTGAGGAGCAGACAAAAGGAATATTGAGAATTGGTTTGGACGCAAACGAGCTTAGTGGTTTGATTATTACGACTGGCCTTCTTTCATTTTTTGCAACCTTTCTCCTAATATTCCTCTCAGCGATTCCTTTTGTGTTAATTGAGTTTCTGCTAAATCTGGTTGGATTGGATACCAAATTCATAAATGAGCGGAACTGGTTCACGGTTTCCCTTCAGTTCGTTATCCTTTTTGTAATCAGTGAAATGATAGTAAGCAAGAATCTGAAGGAACTATCTGGAGCCGCGTTGGTCATCGGAGGGGCAGTTGCAGCTTTGGCACTTGATATTGTTAGCGGGGCGACCCGATTTGGATACGGACTCTTCCATAATTCACAATCTGGCTCTGAGTTGACATATTCGGATGGAATATTGCTTGCATCCGCGTTCTTCATCATGTGTCTTGATATTCTTTACCTGTCGGCCCTCAACGGTGACATGGTTTCATTCTATCACTTGAGGGAGAGAAGACTCCTTTCGGATTGGGAGTGGTTTCCCGACAAGAAGGCCCCTGCAAAGCGACATCCAAATAAGCGAATGGCAAAGCCGTGAGTCCATTTACTAACGTAACTAATTTCATGGAGAGACAATGAGAAGAACCATCTTACTCGGCCTTGGACTTTTTCTAATAACAACAACACTTGCAAATGCTCAGAAGAAATACTCAGCGGCAGAAGCTGGAGACCACGTCGGAGAATATGTAACAGTAGTCGGGAAGGTTTACCAGCTCTATGAATCTCGCAAGGGCACAATCTTTCTTGACATAGGTGGAAAGTATCCGAACAACCCTTTTACTGGAGTTATCTTCGCAAAAGACGCAGGTAACTTCAGCAACATTCAACAGTACGAAGGAAAGCTTGTCGAGATTACTGGAAAGATTCGGACGTACCAAGGGACGGCGGAGATAATCTTGAATGACCCCGATCAAATTAAGACAACCAAGTAAAGAAAGAATGTCATAATAAATCAACTGGCAAGTCTTCCGGTTGGAGACCCCGCCACAAACACACACCCTCCTTCTTGTGTTCAGGTCACTTAAACCATTTAAGTGAACCGAGGGAATCCACTTTAACATATTTAAGGGACTCAAGAACGTTGGATGATCTTGGTCGAAATTGAAGATCAAGTTAGTGAGAACTTGACAAAAGATACACGGTTCGTTTTCAACAGATGGGTCTCGCAGTAGGTAGGGGAACCATAGGGGTCTCAAGAACGTGCTTTTCAGCCGTTTTAGAGTCTAAAGAATGTCAATGAGGCCTCGCTCCCATCATCCGCATATATCATAGCAGGGTTTCAGGAACGTTTCCTTTTCCAAACCTACCGGATGACAGAAGCGAAGAGACCGACAACCTTTTCTAAAGCTCACACGCCAAGGACATGTTACCAAGACTTAATCGTTGCTGCCTCAGAGCTTCTTGACGTGATTTTCTCCATTAAGACGAAGGAAGATTACGACCATGGACTTAACTCGCTTAAGCGAGCCAAGTTTTTTTTCGTCATTGGGATAGACTAAATTTTTGAAAGATGGAGCTTGCTCATACACTGTTCAAAACAATTTATCCCTCTTTCTTTCTCCCAGATGCAGAGGCACTTGGACGACCTCGGGCAAGCAAGATAGCGGTTTCTTGGTTGGGAAACTCAACCAAAAATCAGTCATCCAAACAACTTGAACAGGTAGGCATACTTTGCATTCGATTTGACAATGGCAGACCACATAAATTGTCAGCAACCCAAATGAACATATCGCCAGAAAAAAGAGGTAACTATGTATAGTTTCAATATTTACAAGAAGCCAACTGGAGAAATCAAGGCTGTAAAGAAAGGTTGGAGCCTGAACGCTTGTTTCTTTGGGCCAATTTGGGCATTTATGAAAGGACTTTACGGCCTTGGAGCAGTGATTTTGCTGCCCTACCTTTGGGTTCCATTTCGATATTATGCTTTGAGTCAGTACTCATACGAATTCCATCAGACTCCCGCCCTTTTGACCTATCTCTGGGCAGTGTTAGCGATCTGGCTCGGCGTCAAAGGCAACAGACTTTGGGAGAACGGTCTTAAGAAGAAAGGATATGAGTTTATGGGCACCGTGAACGCCGTGACACCGGAAAGTGCAATTGCGTTATTCTCAAAGCGATGACAAGGGATTTTCTTGCCACGATTGCAGTTGCACTCGTACCATGACGGAACTCTCGTCGGAATCCAAAAGATGAAAGAGAATACGAGATCAAAGGGGAACAAAGGAGGGGAGCTTAGCGGAACGCGGCTTGATGAGAAAGATAATTTGATAGCTCAGATCAAGGAACGCATTCCTGAGGAAACAAGAAAACGCGTTGAATTAACTCACGAGTCAAGTCGCGGATGGATTTTATTGAGGAATAGCGCCACGCAAGACTTGAAGATAATTGCGAACTTACCACAGAGAGAGTTCGCCGATTGGATTAAGTCCATTGAGATTGAAATTGCGAATGAAATCAAGAGAGAAGAAGCATACACAGAAGGGACTCTATACCGGATAGCGGAGCGAGAATTGGACAAAATCAATGCGCCTGAACATATCACTTCGGGGACGAAAAGATTGGGGGATGACGAGCTCTGTCAAGCGCTCACCGTATCCGAAAAACTCAAAGGTTTGTATATTTCAAAGAGGCTCGAAAACAATCACTTGAAGGTGTCTGTCCAGATCGGCGCCGGATTTGACGAATATGACGTAACAGCTTGCCTTGAGGTTTGGAAAACAAGAGAAGCCCAATGGACAGATCAATTAGATTTGCTGATTTATTATCCTGAACAAAACAAAGCGTCGATTGAGGAATCTAAACAGCAAAAAGACCTGTGCACAGAGAAAGTACGTCTGTTCCAAGAAATTATCATGGTCGAACGCGCAGGTTTGCCGATAGATAAATATTGGGAAGGAAAATATCAGGAACCAATGCAAGAGGTGAGAAAGAAGAAAGGGAAGAACGAATCTGACAAGGTCAAACGTCAAGTTGAAAAACTGCAAAAGAAGTTTCCCGATAAGAGTAAGGATGAACTGTTCCATCAAGCCGCTGAGGATTCCGGCAAAAGTTATGAAGCTATCAAAAGGAGTTATTACTATAAACGAAAAAAAGTTACAAAAAGAGTTACGTGACAGTAGTGTAACGTAGCATCAATTTTGATTCTCGTTTGGTAAGCTGAGTAAGAAATGAAAAGCTACCACGACTATATCAGCTCACCACCACATGAAAAGCCGGTTGTTCTCTCAATCGGCTTTTTCCTTTTCAGGAAAATACTATCGCCTGTGTGAGTGTGTGAACCCGAAGGAACCAAAGGAGAATGGAACTAACCCTGTGCCGAGAATGAACGGAAGGAATCGAAAGAAGTGGTATCAATTTCTTGCAGCTCGTGACAGCGAATTCTGCGCTTGGTGTGGCAAGGCCGGTTCTGTCAAGACTCTCATCATTGACCATATTGACAACAACAACAGGAACAATGATCCTGAGAACTACCAGTTACTTTGCCGAAGCTGCAACACTAAGAAGAATCCACGGAGAAAGTCAAAGCCGAAGACTGAAAGCGTGGAAATCAGTGAGCCACTTTCAAGCAAGGAACTGATTAAGAACGAAAAATGCGAACCGATATTCCGAACCTGGATTGAAACACAGGCATTGAGATGGAGACGGTTAGAGTTGAAAGATGCGATAAACTCAGGTGCTGAGGTGGCCGGAATAAGTCCGGCAACTGCTGAACGGTATCTCAACAAAATGTGCAGCAGCGCCGGAAAATTCCGCGTCGTTATGGTTGACGGCGTGAAATTTGTTGAACTCAAAGACTGCTGGAACGCGGATGGATGTCGAACATGAAT
Source organism: Candidatus Kryptoniota bacterium (assembly GCA_036567965.1). NCBI lineage: Bacteria > Pseudomonadati > Candidatus Kryptoniota > Candidatus Kryptoniota bacterium. Next base: position 163,905 of record DATCTN010000027.1, on the reverse strand, counting down.
AAACTATCGCCTCTTAAGTCCATCCGTTTGAAGTGTCTCGACTGTTCCAACGGCAGCGCAAGCGAAGTGAGAAACTGCGTTATCACAAATTGCCCGCTCTATGAATTTCGGCTCGGAAAGAACCCAAACAGGCGAGGCATAGGTAATCACACAAAGTTTGTTGAGAAATCACGCCGTGAGATCCAGACTGAAACACAGAGAATTGATTCTAATTGCGGTCGAGGAGATGCGAAGTAAAGTCAATGGCTGAATGTCTCAACATCCCGACAGCGCTGCTGCAAGATAAACGGCTGTCGCTGAGTGATATTCGCGTTTATGCAGCCCTCTCGCAACGAGCAGACGAAGGGCACAAGTGTTCCACCACTCGCAAAGAAATTGAGCAAATGTCCGGCGTGCAGCGAGTATCCAGACACACTCAGAATCTTTCCCGCTTAGGACACATTCGAATCGACAAAGCAGGAGAAGGGAACAAAAACACTTACATACTCTTGGAAGGATTAGACGAAATGAAACCGCCCGAGAAAATTACGATCAAACAGTTTCAGGAACAGTTCATTGAATATTCTTCAGGTGCTCACACCAATAAGACACGTAAGACCTATGAGACAGCGTTTCGGGAATTTGTTCGAGTTGAAGGTGATCGCAGCATGGACTCATTCAGCGTTAGGGAAGTTGAACATTTTCTCAGCGTCAAAAAGGTGGAAGCATCGGAATGGACTTCACGAAAATACTACATTGCCCTTCGCTCAGCGTTTGAAAAAGCCGCTCAGTGGAATCTTATCAAAGAGAACCCTTTCCGCAAGGCAAAGAAGCCAAGACCACCGGAAGCGATACCGGCATTCTTCAATGAAAAGGAATTAAGGCTGTTCGTCTCTGTCATTGAGAATAGAGACTTTCGGGAGCTTTGCATAACAGCAGTCCTCACAGGTCTCAGGCTCGGGGAGCTGCTTTCCCTTAGCTGGAAGGACATAGATTTTGATTCCAAGGTGATTCTGATTCAGAACAGCAAGGCCTTCACAACCAAAAGTAAACGATCCCGTGCAGTCCCTATGAGTGATGACCTATGTCAAATGTTGATAGAACGTAAACGCAATCTCCGGAATGAAGCCGAAACCGTGTTCCATGATGCAAAAGGAAAGCAGTTGAAAGAAGGGACAGCATCACAGCGGTTCAAACGATACGTCCGGCGTGCCGGTCTCAATGACAAATTGCATTTCCATTCACTTAGGCACTCGTTCGCGTCTGCCCTGGTTATGTCCGGCGTGTCATTGTACGCGGTTCAGAAGCTACTTGGACATTCGCACAGCGAGACAACTGAAATCTATTCTCACTTATCCCCTCAGCAGCTTCACAAAGAAGTAAATGGATTAGCTGCAAGATTCAGAATTCAACGCGAGCAAGAGAATTGATCCTGATGCGATTGTTTCCGGCTCACAGAGTGTTCGCTGAGAGACACCCTGAAGAATCCCTTCTTCACAGTCTAATCGCCTCACGGCGCGTTCTTCTCATTCAAAGGATATGATTCAGGGAACTGAAAAGCTGTCAAGATAGCGCTTGAAAAGGTACTCCCACAGCCCTTTCGAGCGGGTACCAGGGGCGCTAAAGCGGTGTGTATACGAACCCGAAAAAGCTGAGTTCAGTTCGGTTTCACGGGGAAAGAAATATCGAAAATGCACGGGAATTGAAGAAATGGATGAATGCAAACCGGACTGACACTGTACCATGATACAGCGGATTTAGGTTCTTTCCCGTTGATTGAGAGCGGATGCGAAACGACCGCTATGAGCCTCCAGGTATTACTTGGAAAAATGGGAGTTCGGTTCGCATTATTGCATGAAGTGGCCTTCTTTTGTATTTTGTCCGTGCAATAGAATTCATTCGAAACTTCCGATTCTCAAAAGATTTTCTAACAGTTCCCCTTCAGTGAATTGCACGGCATCGGAAGTGCCGGAATGACACTCCTGGGGAATTGTTCTTTGTGAAGTGAGAATCAGTCGGCGTCATGCTTGGCACTGAACTTGGCACTCAAGTTGGCACCATGAAGGCCTAACTTGGCACTTTCGATGTTCCTTCCGAAAATCAAAACAGCGAAAGCGAAGAGAATTCCGATGGAGGGTTGGCAGAATCGGCTAATGCACCGGTCTTGAAACCCCCTGCAAGTTCCGGCTTGATGACAAGCCTCCCTGGTTGGGTTCCTAACCCTGATTTTGAAATAGTCCAGGTCTTACCTTGGTCGGTTGAAACATACACTCCGCTGGGAGATGCGGCAAAGACGTATGAACCGGCCACCGCGAGATCTTCCCCACTTATACCGACCGCCGACCAGCTCGACCCCCAATCTGTTGAACGAATGATTCCGTTCCATGGGTTTACAACAAAAAGATTTGACCCGCCGCAAACGAGCTTGAGCCCGTATTCAACCTTATTTATTCGAATCCATTGTCCAACCAATGGATTAATCCATACGAACAACATTGACAGCGCCACCGTGATAACGCGGAACAAATTCTTCATTTTATCCCCTTTAATTATTATCGAACAACACACTGACAATCTCATAGAGTGTACTTGCCCGTTCATTCTGTTTGGGGAATTCCCGCTCGAATCCATCTTCCCCTGAAAATGGACTTTCCCAGTGAACAGTATCACGGCTCAATCTATTCATGACCTGTCCCCAGTTCATGTATCAATGATAAGTTAGTGTTCTTGTCAAGCATTGGCAACCTGACGAGGGTTGAAGTTAGTACAATAGCCCTCGTGCCTACGGGCCCACTGTGCTGCAGTGGTTCCACCCTTGCCCTCCCTATGTAGTCGCCGCAAAATCACAAAACTATTTCAGCAGGAGCATCTTTTTCACTTGCTTGAACGAGCCCGCAGATAGTCTATAAAAGTAAACACCAGTTGAAAGTCTTGTTCCGTCGAACGGGAATTCATAATAACCCGGTGAAATATTTCCATCTACTAGGGTCTCCACTTTTCTGCCTAACACATCATAGATCGTCAACAAAACGTGCTCGGCTTTTGGAACCTCGAATCGAATGACTGTGACCGGGTTGAACGGGTTCGGGTAATTCTGATACAGCATGAATCCCTTAGGTAAGAACGCAGCTAGCTTTGCATCAATAAACAACTTGCCGCCGATGAGAATCGAATAGTTCTTGAGCTTATTATATGCTGGAATCGAAATCTGTTCTGAGTCCTTCAGATTGTACGATCTGAGAAGGTCTTTGTCTATAAGATAAACTTCATATTGGCTGAGTCCGAGTCCGATCTTAGGCATCAAATTGAGACTCTTGCCCGTCTTATTTGTGACATAGAAGTCAAACTGCTGACCCGCGCCGATCGTATCCCGATAGTCTCTTACAAGTTCTTTCCATCCGGCAGGAATCGTTGAATCGACGACACAGATTCTCGCCCTCTGAAACTCACCAGGTGGAGCGAACATATTCGCGTCATCAAAAGCTGTTGAGGATCTTACGCCGACTGTTATCGAAGTCTGGCTCTTGTTGCTTTCACAGATTGCTAAAGTAACACTCTGCCCCTTTGGGTCTGCCGGTTTTGACGCCGCAGCGACGGACGATGAATAGACATAAGGTATTCGAAGCTGCGAACCGGCTGTGTCATTGTAAAAATAATAACCCTGATAAGGTTCCATCGTGTCCGGTTGAGAATAAGAGCCGTTCGAGAAAGCGTAGATTGGCTGACTAGTTCCGTTCATAGCTTGGACCGACGACCAACTGACGCTCTTTTCGAATGGATCTGAAATGAGATTCCAACCGCTGTGGATGCTGATGGGATGACTATCTGCCGTATCAATTAAAACCGTGGAAGCATTCTGCGAGACCGAAAATGAATTTCTGCTTAATATCCAGAACGCCCGCCCTGGCTCAAAATTGAATGCAGAAGTACCATTATACTCGACGTAATAGTTCTGGTTGGCACCATTGTTATAGTAAGCTTTCCAGTCAGGACCTTCCTTCCCCGACATGAGATTGCCAATGGGAATATCCGTGATTCCCGGCAGACCAATGATCTGATAGCTTGAAGAATCCATCGTGGTTGGAGGATTGTATTTAGTTGAAACCTGGATTGAAGCCGGATAACTAAATGTCGTGAAGATCGCCATTTTTGACCAGCCACTTGATCCGTTAGAGTCACTCGCCTGGACATGCCAGTAGTAAGTTGTGCCCTGAAAGAGACCTGTTACTTCTTGTGAAGTCGCTGTCAGGTTTGATCTGTCAAAGTCAGTACTTGCAAACAATGAATCCTTGGATACCTGCAATTCATAACTTGTTGAACCTCCAGAAACGTTCCACTTCAGGATCGGGTGAGTAGATACTCCGGTGGAACCGTCTGTTGGACTGACAAGCGTGGGTGCAGGCCGTATCAGTGTCAGGAGAGACGAGATACTTGCACGATAAATTCCGCTTTCATCGGTACCGACAAAAACATCGCCGGAAGAATTGATAGTTATTGATTGAACAACGCTCTTCGTCAAACCACTTTTTACTCGTGTCCAACTCGCACCGTTGTTTGTTGAAAGATATACTCGACCCCTATCCGTTCCGGCAAAAATGTAGCCATTGGAACTGATGGCTAATGACCAAACACTGCCATACGCCAATCCATTAACTATCTGTGTCCAACTTGCGCCATTGCTCTTGGAAAGATACACACCACCACTGTCCGTTCCCGCAAAAATGTATCCTGAGGGATTGATGGCCAATGACAAAACATTCTTGCTGGTTAATCCGTTGTTTACTTCAGTCCAGTTGGACCCGCTGTTCGTTGAAAGATAAATACCATTGGGATTTCCATAGATTGTTCCCGCAAAAATGTATCCAGAGGAATTGATGGCAAGAGCCCAAACATTGCTATTCGTCAATCCTGTATTTATCTGCGTCCAACTTGCCCCGCCGTCGCTTGAAAGATGTACCCCACTGCCATAACTCCCTGCGAAAATGTAGCCAGACGGGTTGATGGCTATTGACGAAACTTCAAGGCGGCCAATCCAACCGGTTATCTCCTCCGTCCAACTTGCACCATTGTCTGTTGAAAGATACATGCCTTGACCGACTGTTCCAGAAAAAATATAGCCAGCGGAATTGACGGCCAGCGATGAAAAATTACCACTTTGAAATGCGGTCGGCGTCCACTTTGTCCCGTTGTTTGTTGAAAGACATATACCACCACCATAAGTTCCAGCGAAAATGTAGCCAGAAGAGTTGATGGCTAATGATGAAACATCATTGTTCGTCAAGCCATCATTTATTTGTGTCCAAAAGGTCTGAGTCGCAGTTGTGAAGCTCCACACATCTGACCATCCGCTCGTCCCCGCGGAGTCAGTCGCATTCAATCGCCAAAAGTAATTCGTCTGTGGTGACAAGCCATTGACAACGACAAAAGTATCTACAACCGTGGTGTCAGCAAATACACTTGCATCGAATGCCGAGTCCAACGAGACTTGTAACCTGTAAGAGAGCTCCGTCTGGTCGACTTTGAAGAACCTTCCTGCCTCTCTTAAAGCTGCTCGCTCAGGAACCCTCACTGTGTGGCTCGTAGCAACCAAAGGAGCATTCCACGTAAATGTAGGATTGGTTGAAACACCTGTTTGACCGTTCACAGGGCTGACTAGAACAGGCACCGAGGGAGGTTGTTGGGCGGCAGCAGTCGTGAAGCTCCAGATCTTCGACCATGCGCTGGTTCCTGCCGAGTCAGTTACATTCACTCGCCAGTAATATTTTGTTGAAAACGACAAGCTGCTCAATATCATGGAAGTAATCGTCAAGTTGCTCGTGTCATACTTCATCGTGGCAAAAGTAGAATCTGTTGATATCTGAAGCCCATAACTCAATACTCCAACAGAGGCAGCCCATGACAAAGTCAGATTGGTCGAAGTTCCGATTGAACCGTTAGGTGGACTCGAAAGGGCTGGCGCTGGCGGCGGCGTAGTAGACGAGATATCCGCACGATAAATCCCGCTACCATTCGTTCCGGCGAAGATATAGCCCAAGTAATTAATGGCTAATGACTGAACAACGCTATTCGTCAATCCATTATTTACCTGGGTCCAACTCATCCCATTGTTCGTCGAAAGGTATACACCTCCACCATTCGTTCCGGCAAAGATGTTGCCGGAGGAACTTACGGCCAATGAGAAGATATTACTACTCGGCAAGCCATTACTTACCTGTGTCCAACTCGTCCCGTTGTTCGTCGAAAGATATACGCCTAGCTGTGTCGTTCCGGCAAAAATGTAGCCGGCCGAATTTATGGCCAATGAAAAAACCCTGTTGGTGCTCCCCAAGCCATTACTTACTTGTGTCCAACTCGTTCCGTTATTTGTTGAAAGAAATGCTCCACTGACCGTTCCAGCAAAAATATAACCGGCCGAATTTATGGCCAATGACCCAACATATCCATCCGTCAATCCATTATTTATTTGCGTCCAGCTTGTCCCGTTGTTCGTCGAAAGATATACACCTGCACCATACGTCCCGGCAAAAATGTATCCGGAGGAATTTATAGCCAATGAATAAGCACCGCCGTTACTCACTCCATTACTTACTTGCGTCCAACTTGCCCCGCGGTTTGTGGAAAGATATATTCCTCCATAGTACACTCCGGCAAAAATATCGCCGGAAGAGTTGAGGGCGAACGAGGAGATATATCCAAGCGCCTGCAAACCGTTATTTTTTTGTACCCAACTCGTTCCATTGTCAGTTGAAATGTACACTCCTCCACTGTCAGTACCAGCAAAGATGTACCCCGAGGAATCAATCGCAAATGAAAAGACTAATCGTGTCTGACCACTCGTTAAACCATTATTTATTTGAGTCCAAGTGACGTACTCTGTGGTCGTAAAACTCCATGTCGCTGACCATCCGCTCGTTACTGTTGCGGAGTCAGCATTCACCCGCCAGTAATACTTCGTCTGATGTGCCAACCCGCTGATACTTTTTGATGTGGTATCCAATCCGCTCACGTCACAAGTTGTCGTGGCGAATGTCGAATCGGTTGAAACCTGTAATCTGTAAGCCGTTGCTCCAGTCGAAGCATTCCAGGTAAGCGTGGGATTGATCGAAACTCCTGTCGAACCATTGGCCGGGATTGCAAGCGTAGGTGCGGAAAGTGAACCTGAAATCGCATTCCTGAAGACCGAAAAACTGCTGCTCTGCCAGTCAGTAACAATGAGGTCGGGCTTGCCGTCGCCATCCACGTCGCAGATGTCAACCCAGACGGGATATGTCCCCGTAGCGAAGTCAACCCTGGGAGCAAATAAGTTTGTAGTAATAGAACCGGAAACGCTTGTATTCTTGAAAACGGAGACAGTATTGCTAAGATTGCTTGTAACAGCGAGATCAGGTTTGCCATCTCCATTCAGATCGTTTATTGCAATGCCTGTCGGGTCCGAGCCCGTCGTGAAGTCAACCTTTGGCGAAAAGGTCACTGTGCCGGGGCTGCTTGTGTTCCTGAATATAGATACTGTATTGCTGCTCCAGTTTGTAACAACCAAGTCCGGCTTACCATCTCCATCCACGTCGCATACAGCAACACCGTTTGGATACGTCCCGGTTGTGAAGTCAACTTTAGGCGCAAATGAAATGCTTCCAGGAATGCTCGTGTTCCTAAATACCGAGACAGTATTGCTGAGATTGTTTGTAAGAATTAAGTCTGGCTTGCCGTCTCCATCTACATCATTTATGGTAACCCATGATGGCTCCGATCCTGTCGTGAAGTCAACTCTAGGGGCAAATGAAATGTTACCGGAAATGCTTGTGTTCCTGAATACCGATACTGAATCGCTTGCAACGTTTGTAACAACTAGCTCGGGTTTGCCATCTCCGTCCAAGTCTTCCACTGCAACCCCAATAGGAACCGAAGCGGTAGTGAAGTCAACTCTAGGAGCAAATGAAATGCTTCCAGGAATGCTTGTGTTCCTGAATACCGATACTGTGTTGCTCGCATAATTTGTTATAACAAGATCAGGCTTCCCGTCTCCATCAACGTCTCGGATGGCAAGGCCACGTGGATCCGAACCTGTTGAGAAATCAAGTTTAGGAGCAAATGAAATGTTTCCTGGTGTGCTTATGTTTCGATATACTGAGATCGTATTGCTGCTAGTGTGGTGCGTAACCACAATGTCGGGTTTGCCATCTCCATCCAAATCACAGATTGAAATGATCTCTGAGGGTGATCCCGTCGTGAAACCGATGGCCGATGCGAAGGATGTCGTATCGATGACTTGTGAACCAGGAAAAGTGACACCAAAGGGAGCGGTCGTATATGCCGTTAAGCCGTTTACCGTCACAGAAATTGGTTGGTACGTCGCTCCGATTGGAACTGTCACTCCTAGTGAGGTTGGCGTTGCGGAGTTAACCGTTGCCCTCACCGCACCAAAACAGACTATGTCATTGTTTGCCGTTGGATCAAAATTTGAACCTGAAATAACTACGGTTGCCCCTATGGGCCCTGATGTCGGAGAAAACGAAGAAATTGTCAGAATACCTGTAGCAAAACTCCAAACACTCGACCAATAGCTTGTTCCCCCAACGTTGGATGCCTCCACCCTCCAATAATACTTAGTCAGAGACGATAATCCCTTTACAGTCTCAGAGGCTGTCGTGATTCCACTTGAATCGTAATCATTGACCATGAACGTAGAATCTGCCGATACCTGTAACCTGTAGGTTGTCGCTCCAAAAGAAGCAGCCCATGCAAACTTCAGATTTGTTGCTGTACCTGTCAAACCATTGACAGGTTCGATAAGGATCGGCGTAGGCAGCGATGAGACCGCGTTCTTGTATACGACGACAAGACTGTCGGTAGAATTTGTTATTGTAATTTCAGGCTTCCCATCACCGCTCAAATCGCCCAAGGCTATTGAGCTGGGGTTGCCCCCGATTGAATAGCTCACACCTGTTGTGAATGAAATGTTTCCCGCTGAGGAAGTGTTCCGATAAACCAACATCGTCCTGTCACCGCTGTTGACGGCAACAAGATCAGCCCGACCGTCACCATCTAAATCGCCAACTCCAAGCAGGAGTGGTTGCGAGCCTGCAACAAGATCGCCGCTTGATGAAAACGAGATGTTTCCTACAGTGCTTGTGTTCCTAAACACAGACACCGTATTGGTATTCATGTTTGGCACTGCAATATCTGGCCTACCGTCTCCGTCCATATCGGCCACTACAAGATCTATCAAATTGCTCTCGGTAGACAGGTCCCATTTAGCTGCGAATGAAATGCTACCGGGTGTGCTCATGTTTCTATAGATCGACACCGCTTTACTGCCGCCATTTGCTACTGCAAGGTCAGGTTTTCCGTCTCCATCAAGATCACTAATAGCGATCGATGCTGGTTGGCTTCCAGTAGGAAATGACACTGCTGGTGCAAACGTAATGTTCCCGGCAGAACTCGTATTACGATATACCATAAGGGAATCCGGAGGACCGGTTGTAACAACAAGGTCGGGTTTCCCGTCTCCGTCGATGTCTCCAATTGCGATACGAGATGGATTTATAGCGATCGGGAAATCCAGCCTTGCAGCAAAAGAGATAGTACCACTTACACTGGTGTTTCGGTAGACGGAGATAGTTCTACTTAAATTATTCACAACCGCGACATCGGGTTTGCCGTCCCCATCTAAATCTGCCACAGCAAGCCCTTCTGGCAGTGTACCAGTAGATGAATCTATCTCCACTGCAAAAGACGTGTTGCCGCTCCATGTGGTGTTAGGGTAAAATGAGATAACTCCACTTGAATTACTCACCAAAAGAAGATCGGGCCTACCGTCCCCGTCCAAGTCTGAGATGTTCACAACGGCGGGCGTCTTTCGCGTGGGCAAGTCGAGTGTAGGCAAAAAGCTGAAAGCATCAATTGAATCAGTATTTTCAAACGTAACGTCGAATGGCAAATTGGCGTCGGCAGTTAGATTTGTAGCCAGGTTTGTAACTGAAATTGGACCGTAAGTTGCTCCTGCGGGCACGCTTATCGACAACGAAGTTGAGCTTGCGCTGGTAACAATTGCACGAACTGCGCCGACATAGACAACGTTGTTGCTTGCAGTTGAGTTAAAGTTTGTCCCAGAAATCGTTACGTTTGTACCGATCGGTCCTGATTTTGGCGAGAACGATGCAAACGTTGGTGCTTGAGCGATTGCAACGTGTCCAAGAAACAAGACGAGGACGAGCGCCTGAAGAGTTCGCGATAAGTAAACTCCGAATTTTACAACCATATTGGAGCCCAAACCTTTCTCAAACCATTCTCTGTCAACTGCATTGCTCGAGATTTATCCTGGTAGAAGTTGACCTCCCTTTCTGTTCGCGCAGTAGTCTTCATTGTTAGTTGAGTCCAACCTACCTCGAATGGCATTTTCATTGAGATTCGATCAATGCCTGCCAGTGAGCAGTAGCATCAGGGCAAATTTGACAACTCTCAGTTCTCAAAGGCTCTATTTTTTACCATCGTACACCGTCCAATCACTTCCATAAAACGTAGGCGTTTGTGTCTTGCTGTTAAGTCGTCTCGACCAATATGGAACACCATTCACCTCGTCAGCGGTGAACTCGTAAAGCTCCTTTGCGGTAATCGCTTTGTTATGTTGGTAGTCGGCTGCTCCCTGGAGCCCCTTTAATAAGAAATACGTAAACAGGCTCTGCCTCTTGTCGCTGTACCACCCGCTTACCTGGTCGCCGGTGGCACTTGTTATTATAGTTGCGTTCGTATCAACCATCACATCTTTGTGAACCGTAATGTAGATTGGACTTATGTTCGCGAGAAGAGTACCATTCACAGAAGCACCGGAGAAACAGGCATCCAGAACGACGGCCACGTGAGTCAACTGCTTTTCCTGGTCTATTTTGTCAAGGTTTGAATAAAGCGTTTTGAGTGAGTACCCGTTCAAAGCAACATGGCTCGGATCACAGTCAACAGGAACTATGTACCCTTCTTTCGAATTCGGGTCTGGAGCGCCGTGTCCGCTGTAGTAAATGAAAACCTCGCTCAATCCCTTCCGCACATAATCGTACAGTTTTCCTTGGTAGTTCGTTTCATTTCCGAAAATCCCTATCAGATCTCCTTGTGTAGCATTCTCAAGATAAATCACATTTCCAGGTTTGTATCCCATCGCGGATAGAACATATCGCTTGACGATTGCCGCATCATTCAGCGCATAATCCACGCCGGGTGCGTTGGTGTAATCCCTGTTTCCTATTATTACCGCCACTGCGTTAGGCTTTTCCACAGCTGCCACCGGTATGTTCTCTCCGATGTCGAGCTTCAGGTCGGCGACGTTCGGTATAACCGGTCCTTCAGTCTTGTTTGCAGCGATAACAATCTCCTGCACCTTCTTCTGAGGTGTGTCGAACGGTAGCTCAAGCGTCTTGCTAAACGTGTTCTCTCCACTTCTGTCTTTCACCGCAATATCCATCTTTACTTCAGTCGCGCGGTCATTCGTCACTATTGTCGCGTTGACATCCTTATAGTCTCCAGGCTTCATGTCGCCCATATTATAAATCGAATCAACCTGAATCGGCAGAACATTATCCCCCAAGGTGATAGTGGCGGTTGTTACGTAACTCGTTGTAAGTCCCTTGTTTTGCAATCTCAGTGTCACAGTGACTATCTCGCGTTTCTGTATCTTACCCGTCCTGTTCGGATCCTGGACGCCGTAGTCGACCAGTTCAACCTTGGGCGGCTGGAAGGCAAGAGTCGGGATGACGAGCACCTTTTCTGGGTCAAGGTCGAAACCGTTTTTTTCAAGGACCTTCAGCGTGAACTGGGCGTTCCCGGTTGAGATGTAATGAGAGCCCTTCAGGAATATGTGCGTGTCAAGCTGCTGGTTTGGCAATATTTGTGATATGACGGACGGATTAGTAATGGTGATCTCCGGACTTTCTACGGAAGGGACAAGCTCAACTCTGCAGTCCTTTGCCGGTTTGCCGCCGATGTTCTTCAACGTGACAAGAATCTCTGCGTTATCGTCGGCTCCCAAAATGTTCTGACCCGATGAATCCTTGAATGCGACGTCTGCTGTCAGAAATGGTGTAAATGAATTGATTTGATTTATATTTGCCCCTACGGCTTGGCTGTCGATGCTGGGCGACGTGGGTTTGTTGACTGGCGATGGCAGAGATCCCACATTGGTCTTCGCTGTTGAGGTCTGTCCTAATGCGAGACCGGGGAGCAAGAGTAAGAAGACTATGATTTGTTTCTTCATCATTTCATCTCCATTCGATCATCACCTGATTGGAGGGGCCGGAGGAGAAGGAAGCTCGCTCGTGGACGACCCCTTTGTGAACAAATCTCTGCCAAAATAAACTGCAGCAGCGGCGCCGATTACTCCTCCGACATAATACAACCAGTTTGTTCCCCCCTTCTTTGCACCCAACAATGTGGCGTCGACCTCGAAGTAAAAATCATTCCCATCGAAACCATAGGGGACATCGTTGAAAAAATGCCAGACGATTTCGCGATTCTTTCCTGCAAATTCTCCGGTTCCCACGTCGCCAGAGATATCTGTTGGCAACATTCTGAAAAACGGCTGCGTCTGTCTCCTCAAGACCAGCTCCACCTTGTACTGTTTGTCTGTCGGTCCATTGAGATCGTAATGAACTACAACATTGCTGTCCGTGATCGTAAAGGTAGCATTGGTGACGACCACCTGTTGTGAATAGGCTGATCGATTACTGAAGATGATGAACAGCGAGCAACTGGCAATAAGTACAAGAAAATTGTCCCTTCTCATTTAAACCTCGTAATTATTTAAGTTGCAGGAGCACTTGTCCTCATCTTAGGGGGATGTTTATTAGTCACTGCTGCAGTTCCAAAATCGCTGCTCGGTAAATCGGTACGATGCCAACTGATTCGCGCGTCATGTCGGACAAGCAGAAATCCACCCTCTTCTTTAAAGCGACGAGATATAGCACCTCTGACGCGGTTTCTTTTCCAGGCGACAAGCCCACCGTCGGACTGATGGAAAGGCACACGGTTTTTTTATCGAATTCCTTCGGCTCTTCCGACGCGTGTATAGCACTGTTCAGGCTTTGTGCCGCCACCTGCATCCCTTTGGTCCTTCCACGACTCAGTAGCCTTTCTTCCTACACCCTGCTTTTCTACGCCACGTGCTACCGAAAATATAGAATGTGCTTGAAACGAAAACAAGAATTCTGACCGGTAACCGAGGGGAGACTAAAGAGCGCCTCACCATAAGGAAGCTGAAAGAAGAATGCTCACGAAGAACAGCTCACTATGGTTGTGACCCCCGTAACTTGGTCCATTTTGAGTCAGGCATTGGCAACCAGCCTCGGAGAGAAATCCTATCGCAGCATCGCCACGATCGATTCCACCGTGTGCCGCTTCTTTCCCATGTTGTCTCCTCTGCGAGGTCGTAGACCTTTGGTCCATTGTTACCTCAGTTACTAATATAACATTGGATCACTTTTTGGGGGGCACGTCAGCCAGATACCTCGGGTTTGTTAAACAATCGTGTTGCCAAGGAAAGTTTGATAAATCTGGGATGTTGGTTAAATTTCTTGTGAGACAAAGCTAGATTGGGAGAAAGACGGAGAATAGCATCGTCTCTGGACACACTTCAAGAGCGATCCAAATTTACAGGCGATTTTGTCAGCAAGGTTAGTTTGATGGAGCTTTGCGAATTCAATATCTCATGGAATGTGTGGGGAAAACGAGAATTAACTCAAGTTAGCTATTCAGAGAATGATCTATAATAATCCAACGGTCGCAGCATTTTGGGCCAAGACCACGCGGGAAGGACGGCCTGGTATCTCTGTACTTGAACATATGCTGAATGTCGGATTCGTTGCGCGTGCAATGGCACAAAAAAGACAAGAAATTCTGAGTCTCTTTCGAGTTGCTCCATCATTGGTAGGTACACTTGCTGCTCTTCATGACTTAGGAAAAATCTCTCCTGGCTTCCAGCGAAAGTGCGAGGAATGGCTTAAGCTAAAAGGTCTCCTAGAGATTGCTCAAAGAGGACGTTGGGACAGCGAGATGGAAGGAGACCATGGTAAGGTTTCCCACGCAGCCCTTCAGAAAATTTTCAACGAAAAGGGAATGGATGAGAGAAGTGCCACTTACCTTTCCACTGTTCTTGGCGGCCACCATGGCAGACTCAATCGACCAAATGAGCGTGGCTTCAAACCGCAGAAGGCAATCATCGAAGATCTTAGCGGAATAAATTGGGAAGAGGAACGAAAGTCTGCTGCTGAGACCGTTGTATCTGAGTTTGGGATTAGGTTTTCGGACTTATTGGTCGATGATTCGTCACCCGCTCTCTGGTGGCTGGCAGGTCTTACTTCTGTAGCGGATTGGATTGGTTCCGACGAGCGGTACTTCCCAGCTGAAGGAAGAATTGAAGTAACGAGAGTTCCAGATGTAGCTAAGAAGTGCATCGAGGAAATTGGACTCATTCGACCAGAAATTGTGACCGGACTTTCATTCCTCGATCTCTTCGGTTTCAAACCGAATGAAATTCAGAGTGCCGCACTCTCCACAATAACAAATCATGGTGTGTATGTTATCGAAGCCCCGATGGGAACAGGGAAGACTGAGGCGGCATTGGGCGTAGCATATCACCTTCTTTGCGATGGGAAGGCGAGTGGGATTTACTTTGCGCTTCCAACACAGGCCACGAGCAACCGTATGCACCTGCGCATGAAGAAATTCGTAAAGCGCATTGCACCCGATGCGGATGAAAGCAAAATCATTCATAGCAATAGTTGGCTATTAGATGTTCGAGTTCCTCTTTCACCTGCCCGAACTTCAGGCGGAAAGGAAGAAGACGCGCAGACGGGTCGGGACTGGTTTTCCTCAGCGAAGAGGGCGCTTATTGCTCCGTTCGGTGTGGGCACAGTTGATCAAGCCTTGCTCGGCATCGTGGCAGCAAAGCATTTCTTTGTTCGACATTTTGCTCTGGCGGGTAAGGTCGTGATCCTCGATGAAATTCATTCGTATGATCTCTACACCGGCACATTGATAGACCGTCTCATAGAAACGCTGGAAGTACTCGGTTGCACGGTGATTGTGCTCTCGGCAACACTATCAAAGCTGCGACGGGGAAAAATAGTTTCTGCCGAAAATAATCATGGTATTCCAGGGTCCAAGGAACCATATCCGCTGATTACCGGCCGACGGCTTGGAGAAGTCCTGGAGCCGCTCTCTGTTCAGCCGCCCGTCCCTCGAAGTGTTGATATCTTGTTCAAAGCTGATGCGGAAGCAATGTCCATCGCAGTAGAAAAGGCGTCAAAAGGAGCGTGCGTTCTTTGGGTTTCGAACACGGTTGAAGCCGCTCAGAAGGCGTACACTCAAATCAGGCAATCGAACAGCTTCAGTTTCCCAATTGGTTTGTTGCACTCCCGGTTTCCGTTCTGGCGTCGGGAAGAGCTGGAAAATGAATGGATGAATCGCCTTGGAAAAGACAGCTCCACGCGGTGCGGTTCGATTCTGGTGTCAACTCAGATTGTTGAGCAGAGCGTCGATCTCGATGCGGATTTGATGATAACAGGATTAGCGCCGACCGATATGTTGCTGCAACGATTAGGACGTTTGTGGCGTCATGATCGAAAGGACAGGCCAATCTCAAAACGACAACTATATATTATTGAGGAACAAACAAATCTCGCTGAACTTAGGAAGATTGAGAAGAAAGAAATACTAAAAGTACTCGGCGACAAAGCGTTAGTTTATGATCCGTATGTTCTGCTTCGTTCACTTGAACAGTGGAAGAGGCGCAAGAAGATAAACATACCAAGAGACATCAGGAAGATGATCGAGGCAACATACAAGAAGCGCGAGAAGGAACCGATCAGCTGGCAGGAGCTCCTAGAGGATACTTATGGTAAAGCACTTGCACTGAAGCAGAAGGCACTGATGAGCAGCAATATATGGCAGGTTGCTCTTGATGATGAGGAGGGAGTGCAAACGCGAATCAACGAACTCCCAACTTTGTCGTTGATACTCAGTCGCTCATTTTCCGAAACCTCAATTAAATTGATTGATGGGACTGTTTGCGGGTTCGAGGGTGATGAATTTGAGTTGGCGACTGCACAGGCATTACACCGCAATCTGGTTAAGGTACCAGAGTATCACTTTGGATCTGGAAAGAGGGAGAGCCATCCCTCAATTGAACGCTATGTGCGGGGAAAGTACGCACTTGGACTTCTAGGAAGTGATGAGACTATCTCAGCAAAGCAGCTCAAGAGTGGTGTCACTCTGCACTGGAATAATGACTTGGGTTTGGTTATCGAAAAGACAAAGGAGGACAAATGAATGTAGCGTTTGATTCCTGGATACCAGTTGTGACGCAATCCGGGAAAAGAAAACAAGTGAGTCTTTGCGACGTACTAACCAATGGTTCGGACTTTGCAGATCTGGTGGTGCGGCCGCACGAGCGGGTATCGTTAATGCGTCTGTTTCTATGTGTTACTCATGCGGCGATTAAGGGCCCGAAGGACTACAAAGAGTGGAAGAAAGTGCCGGCAAGATTGCCGGGTGCGACCCGCAAATATCTGAAAGAGTGGAAAGATTCGTTTGAGTTGTTCCATAAGAAAAAGCCGTGGTTGCAAGCAGCCATGATCTCCAAAAGTGCAAGTGGTAAACAATCAGAAAAAGAATTCGAAGATTGGACTCCAGTCTCGAAACTAAATTTTGCATTTGCCACAGGAAATAATTCAACCCTCTTCGATCATGGTGGTGTGAGCGATGCCCGAAATGTACCGCTAGAAGAAACAGTTGTCTCAATGTTGGCATTCCAGTGTTTTTCTCCAGGGGGGTTGATTTCTCAAGTTTATTGGAATCGAAAACAAAGCAAGAAGACATCGAAAGACGCTCCGTGCGTACCTGCCTCTATGGTTCACGCCTTTCTTCGAGGAAAGAGCCTTCGAGAAACAATACATCTCAACCTGCCGACATATGAAGATATTAAGCTCAACTATGACAAACGAGATATCGGAAGGCCTGTGTGGGAAATGGTGCCGACTTCTTTCGCGGATTCAAAACCTATTGAGAATGCAACAGCAACGTATCTAGGGCGGTTGGTTCCGATGACGCGTCTCATCCGTTTACATCCGTCTTGCGAACGGATGTTGCTAGGCGACGGTTTAGTCTATCCGACTTTCACCGACGGATTTCCATCTGAGCCAACAGCCACGGTTTTAATAAGGAAGACTGAGAAAAAAGAAGAACGGGCGGTTCTATCATACCGCCCGTCGAAAGCTCTTTGGCGTGAGCTATCTGCCATTATAGTAAAGCGAAGAGCCGGGGAAGCGGGCGGCCCTTTAGCTCTTCAATCAATTCAAGATGCCGACGAGTGTGATATCATTGTCGGTGCGTTAGCCCGGGATCAAGCAACAATTGTCGACACAACCGAGTCAGTCTTTCATGTCTCTTCGCGGCTTCGCTCGCCTAAAGGTACCTCAACGTATGAAGCCGAAGTTAAAGAAGCTGAGAATCTGGCAAGTAGATTAGGATGGGCGGTTGAAGTCTATCGGCAGGAAATTGATCATGGATGGGAAGGCAGACTTAAATCTGCCGGAGCCTCAAAAGGAGAACTCAAGGCAAAACTTCATTCGATAGCTACCACGCATTATTGGACTGCGGTAGAAAAGAATCTCTCCCTTCTGTTGGCTCACATTGAAGCCATCGATAACGAGGGCGCAATTCCAACACTTCATGTATGGCAAAAGATGCTTTACAAGACAGCTCTTGACGCGTACAGGGTGGCTTGCGGACAGGAAACGCCGCGACAAATGCGTGCCTTTGCCAAAGGATGGCAGAGGTTGACAATGCCAAAAGAAGAGTCTGCAGTTATCACTAAGCAAACAAAGGAGGAGATCGTATGAGCTGGATGCTCGAACGGCTTCGCAAGCACAAAGATGACCGTGGGATGATGGCCAATCTTCGATGTGTCCTTGTGGATAGCAAAAAACACCGAGCATGGCCTGCATTAAGTCGCTTGGGAGTACCTATCAACGATTCTGTACTTCCGTTTGTGGCAGGGCTGTTTGCTACTCATCCCGAAGAGACAAGCAACGGAAACTTCGGCTCGACCTGCAAAGAGATCGAAAGAAGAAGAAACGAAACCAGTGCTGATGAGAGCAAGTTGACACCCACCGAGCGCCGTTTTCAGCATTTACTCGCCTCAGAAAGAGATGAGGTTCAGGTGAGAGTTCAACGAATGGTTCTCGTGGCAAAATCACAAGGCGTTCCAGTCAACTACGAACGACTTGTGACCGATCTGAAATACTGGAACGACCGGGCGAAGACAGAATGGGCATCGGCATTTTGGAACCAGAATGTACCGTTGCCAAATGCGGAGGAGCTATGAACTGGCTTGCTCATCTAGAAGTTGATGCAGAGGCAGCAGGCGCTCATGGCATCTTTGATAACTACTCCTGGCACAAGAGGATATGGGAAGATTGTTTCCAACGCGAGCCTGATGCCAAGCGCGATTTCCTGACTCGCATTGACCATCTGGAAAAAACTTATCGCGTCTGGATATTGGCGAAGCGAAAACCTGTTAGGCCACCATGGTGCTCATCGATCGACTTTGCAATCAAGGAGATCTCCCCTTCGTTTCTTTCTCATCGCTATTACGCGTTTGACTTGCGCGCGAATCCCACTAAGTGTGTCGATCAACGGGGACCTGATGGTAACAAGATTCTGCGCAGCGATGGGAAACGGACGAAAGGGAAGCGGGTACCGCTTGTGAAGCGGGAAGAATTGCGAGTCTGGCTTCTGCGCAAAGCAGAAATTCGGTGCCATGACGAGCGAGCGGGAGTAGATATTCCCAGTGGATTTCGTATCGTCGAAGAACAACCTCTCGAAATCAGTCCGATGTTGGAAAACCATTTTCGAAGGAAAGATGACGCGGCTTATCATGGTGCGGTACAATTTCGTGGGATCCTGGAAGTAACTGACCGTGAGAAATTTATGGAATCATACCAATCGGGTATTGGGAGCGCCAAGGGTTTTGGATTTGGGCTTCTTCTGCTTGCCCCGATTCAATTTGATGAACAAAAGTCTAATACCGAAGGAGGTAAACAATGAAACATTTAGAATTGCATATCATTCAATCTGTACCCGTTGCATGTCTCAACCGTGATGATCTCAATTCCCCTAAGACGGCAATCTTCGGCGGGGTTCAAAGGGCACGGGTTTCAAGTCAATCGTGGAAGCGGGCCATCCGTGAATTAGCGAAAGAAATTTCACCTGAATACTTCAAGGGAGAGCGGACCCGATTGCTGTATGATCCTCTCGTTAAGGAAATCAAAGCTGCAGGAGGTTCCGCAACCCAAGCCGACGAAGGCGCAAAGGATATCATTGACGCGTTGGTGAAGCTTGATAATAAATCGACAGACAAGGTGAAGTCGACAACGCTCTACTTCATGTCTCCGCTGGAGCTTGAGACACTTGCAAAAGCTTATGTGAAAACAAAGGATGTTAAGAAGACGTTGAAGTCTGTTGATGCAAGTTCACTCAAAGACGCAGCCGACATCTCGATTTTTGGGCGCATGGTTGCCAACGATCACTCTTTGACGGTGGAGGCAGCGTCAATGTTTTCGCACGCGTTGTCCACACATAAGGTTGACAACGAAATCGACTTCTTTGCCGCTGTGGATGATCTGCAATCGAAAGAAGATGCGGGTGCCGGTATGACCAGCACCCTGGAATTCAACTCAGCGACTTACTATCGTTTTGCTGCGCTCAATCTTGACATGCTTGCAGATGCAGAGCATCTCGCAAGCTTGACCAAAGATGAACGCAAGCGTGTGGTCCGCACATTTGCAGAAGCGACTATCAAGGCAATTCCCGGTGCTCGTAAGAACAGTATGAATGGGAACACGCTCCCAAATTATGTACTTGGCATCGTCAGAGAAAAAGGTCATCCGGTTCAGCTTGTGAATGCCTTTGAGAATCCTATACGTCCTTCGCAGGGTTATGCTGCCCAGTCGATTGAACAACTCAAGTCAGAGTACGAAAAACTTACCAAGACATGGGGAATCACGGATGTGTTTAAGAAAGCGATCCCCGATATTAGCTTGAATGACTTACTTGACGGGATGGTCTCTCATGTCAACTGAGAAGAAATACCTCGCCCTTAGATTGGAAGGACCGTTTCAATCGTGGGGATTCGACAGCCAGTATAATCGTCGCAATACCGGATTGATGCCGACCAAGAGCGCAATCGCCGGAATATGTTGCGCAGCACTGGGCTATCCTCGAGGAAGCAATGATGAGAAGAAGTTACTTACTTCTTTCGCATCACTTCGAATGACGGCAATCGCAATCCCTCGGCCAGGCACAAAGAGTGAGTTGCCAGTTCGACGTCTTCAAGATTATCACACTGTGCAGAACACCAAGACTGCGGAAGGTAAAATCAAGGATACGCATATTACACATCGGCAATACTTGACTGATGCAGCCTTCGGTGTGCTGTTGGAAGGAGAAGCGACTTTGTTAGATGGAATCGCTACCGCTCTTAAAGAGCCGAAGTGGGGCATCTGGCTTGGACGCAAGTCCTGCATTCCATCAGCGCCCGTACTCGCCGGCTTGAGTAACAATCAGAGGGATGCACTGCGCCTCCTCATCGGAGAAGAATCCATCGACTCATTTGAGCGGCAAGAGGAGGTTGATGATTTTGCAGAGGGTCGCGATTCACTTCCCGATATCGCCGTTTCATTTGCCATTGAGAAAAGATCGTACTCACCAAGAAGAGTAGCATTGCGACCGAAGAAAGAATCTAATAATAAAAACTAAGGTTGGACTATGGAACCAATTCTTCCTCCGCTCAAACCTATTCCAATAAAGGACCGGGTGTCTGTTCTGTTCATTGA
The DNA here is from genome assembly GCA_036567965.1 of Candidatus Kryptoniota bacterium. NCBI lineage: Bacteria > Pseudomonadati > Candidatus Kryptoniota > Candidatus Kryptoniota bacterium. Next base: position 143,050 of record DATCTN010000027.1, on the reverse strand, counting down.
GAAGGGAAACGTTGACGTTCTCGATGGCGCTTTTGTTGTCGTGGACAAGAACGGTGTGCGAACACATATCCCTCTCGGAAGTGTTGCATGTCTCATGCTTGAACCTGGCACACGAATCTCACATGCGGCTGTAACGCTTGCTTCACGAGTGGGATGCCTGCTCGTCTGGATAGGAGACGGCGGTGTGCGACTGTACTCCTCGGGGCAGCCTGGCGGAGCAAGAGCAGACAGGCTGTTGTATCAGGCGAAGTTAGCACTCGACGATGATGCACGTTTGAAGGTCGTTCGGAAGATGTACGCGCTTCGGTTCAAAGAAGAACCTCCGGCAAAACGAAGCGTGCAGCAGCTCCAGGGGATTGAAGGTGTCCGTGTACGAAAGATGTACGATCTCATTGCAAAACAGTACGGTGTACAATGGAAATCAAGAAACTACGACTATACCGAGTGGGAAAGCGGCGATGTTCCGAATCGTTGCCTGAGTTCAGCCACCGCATGTCTTTACGGAATATGCGAAGCCGCAATCTTGGCAGCAGGATATGCTCCGGCGGTTGGATTCATCCATACCGGCAAACCACAATCATTTGTTTACGATATTGCGGATGTCTTTAAATTCGAGACAGTTGTGCCTGTCGCCTTCAAAATCGCAGCAGGATATCCATCAAATCCAGAACAGGAGGTCCGACTTGCCTGTCGAGATACTTTCCGGCAATCTCGGATCCTTGATCGCATCATTCCAATGATCGAGGAAATCCTAGCAGCAGGAGGATTGCAGGTGCCGGAAGCGCCCGAAGAATCAGTTGAAATCGTAATCCCAAACAAGGAGAATCTCGGCGATGACGGTCATCGTGCTTGAAAATGTTCCTCCCCGTCTGAGAGGTCGATTGGCAATTTGGCTTCTTGAGGTGCGGGCCGGAGTTTACGTTGGGGATGTATCGAGAAGAGTCCGCGAGATGATTTGGGCCACAATCGAGAAGGGTGCGGACGAAGGAAACGCAGTAATGGCATGGAGTACAAACACCGAATCTGGCTTTGACTTTATGACGTGCGGCAAGAATCGAAGAATCCCCGTGGAAATGGATGGACTGAAGCTTGTGTCGTTCTTACCCCCCGAAGAGGGACAACAAGAAAATGGTGGGGACAAAAATGCATAAACAGAGGTTCGCATGTCGGTAGAGAGCTAATGCCATCATAGCTTCAACAAATTCAATGGGTTAGAGGAAGTATGTTCCCCGTGTACGCGGGGATGAACCGTTGTCCAACCTGGTCAGCGGCTTTTAAACCCTATGTTCCCCGTGTACGCGGGGATGAACCGCAAAAAATCGAGCCCCCCGATCGAATTGGGAAATGTTCCCCGTGTACGCGGGGATGAACCGCCACCCTGGCGAGACAAAGCATCACTGCTCAAATGTTCCCCGTGTACGCGGGGATGAACCGTACGACCGATCCTGTCGTAATGCGCTTTTCTTATGTTCCCCGTGTACGCGGGGATGAACCGTCCGCCTAAGGCGAGCACGATCGCATCAAGGAATGTTCCCCGTGTACGCGGGGATGAACCGTCGTAGACATTCGTTCCCGCACCCACCACCGTATGTTCCCCGTGTACGCGGGGATGAACCGTCGTGCGAACGCAGATGCAACCATCTACTCGTATGTTCCCCGTGTACGCGGGGATGAACCGCCACCACCCGATATTGCAGCGGCCAGCAATGTATGTTCCCCGTGTACGCGGGGATGAACCGTCGAGCAGAGTCAGAAAGCGGAAGCGGTGAAGATGTTCCCCGTGTACGCGGGGATGAACCGTACTGATCCCGGTATTTATGTGCGTGTGCAGTATGTTCCCCGTGTACGCGGGGATGAACCGGAAGTGGAAGCGTAACGCTTGTCAACTTTTCTATGTTCCCCGTGTACGCGGGGATGAACCGGCGGAGTTGGCCCGCGAGACCCCGGACGAATCATGTTCCCCGTGTACGCGGGGATGAACCGGCAGCAGGAGCAAACATGGGTCTAGTGGGTCAATGTTCCCCGTGTACGCGGGGATGAACCGATGTGGGCTGCCTGCTTTACGGGCAGCGGGGTATGTTCCCCGTGTACGCGGGGATGAACCGACGGAGGCGACATGGTGGTCACGCTGGATAGGATGTTCCCCGTGTACGCGGGGATGAACCGGCGTTACCGCGTTGTTATTCACTACGCGGAGGATGTTCCCCGTGTACGCGGGGATGAACCGAAATCGTAAACCTGGGCGGCGAGTCTCACGTCATGTTCCCCGTGTACGCGGGGATGAACCGCACGGTTGTTAGTTAAGCCCGTCGTAGCAATGATGTTCCCCGTGTACGCGGGGATGAACCGACACCTGGATCTCCGGGATACGTTGGAAGCATATGTTCCCCGTGTACGCGGGGATGAACCATGTCCGATCTCACTACGGACTGAACCATTGAGATGTTCCCCGTGTACGCGGGGATGAACCGATGGTTGATCTCAGAGTGACACATTACCAAACATGTTCCCCGTGTACGCGGGGATGAACCGTGAGGTAAAATGAAAAAGCTGCAACCTATGTAATGTTCCCCGTGTACGCGGGGATGAACCGAGCCAGATAGTCGAGCTGGCTAAAGGTCAGAGATGTTCCCCGTGTACGCGGGGATGAACCGAACGCTTTCTTACCGGGAAATTGAGACATTATATGTTCCCCGTGTACGCGGGGATGAACCGCGGTAACTCGTACACGGCATGGCGGGAAGTTAATGTTCCCCGTGTACGCGGGGATGAACCGTAAGAAAAGCTTATGGCGCACTGAACGATGTAATGTTCCCCGTGTACGCGGGGATGAACCGTCCGTGGGAGTCATTTAAACCTCTCGTAATTGATGTTCCCCGTGTACGCGGGGATGAACCGCCGATATAGATGCTGCGATCGAGGAATCGCTCATGTTCCCCGTGTACGCGGGGATGAACCGGCGACGGAGGTTAAAGATATTATTGCAGAGCTATGTTCCCCGTGTACGCGGGGATGAACCGATCGAAACCAGAAGGTTTTCCAGAATAATGATATGTTCCCCGTGTACGCGGGGATGAACCGACCAAACATCATTTGCAGATATTAAGAAAGAAATGTTCCCCGTGTACGCGGGGATGAACCGAACCTGTCGTCCAGCTTCCCGCGCTCGATGCGATGTTCCCCGTGTACGCGGGGATGAACCGGGATCCGCGTTGGCATCAAAGCCGGCAAGGGAATGTTCCCCGTGTACGCGGGGATGAACCGCTCCAAAAGATCCGCGGCTGCCGGCGATTTCAATGTTCCCCGTGTACGCGGGGATGAACCGAATCAGCAACAACACTACATTTCCTTCCATGAATGTTCCCCGTGTACGCGGGGATGAACCGCTTTGCGGCGGAATATGCTGAGAGGACGTTCGATGTTCCCCGTGTACGCGGGGATGAACCGAAATTATTTTCTCGCTAAAGCGCCGGGCACATATGTTCCCCGTGTACGCGGGGATGAACCGTTCAGCCTCGTACCTGGCTTTATACGAAGTACATGTTCCCCGTGTACGCGGGGATGAACCGTACAAGTAGAACATGAGTCGCCGGTGTATTACATGTTCCCCGTGTACGCGGGGATGAACCGACATTCCCCTGGGAACGGGGACTTGAAACCGAATGTTCCCCGTGTACGCGGGGATGAACCGAACTGGATGACCGTGGAATTCCCAGATGAGATATGTTCCCCGTGTACGCGGGGATGAACCGGGCATGAGCTACTTCGGTATCTGCCTTATCCTATGTTCCCCGTGTACGCGGGGATGAACCGCTCACCTGTCCGAATCCCGCTACAAAGAAGTTATGTTCCCCGTGTACGCGGGGATGAACCGTTCTTCCAACTCTTGTGCCGAACCGCACCTTTATGTTCCCCGTGTACGCGGGGATGAACCGGTAAAAAATCGCTTATCGTTCAGCGCGACAATATGTTCCCCGTGTACGCGGGGATGAACCGTCGTCGACCCCACTATCAATCGTTTGTAATGCATGTTCCCCGTGTACGCGGGGATGAACCGATCGTTCGGATCGTTCGCGGGATCCGTCGCCTATGTTCCCCGTGTACGCGGGGATGAACCGACAATCTCGGCATAAAAGGGCTAGGGATGATCATGTTCCCCGTGTACGCGGGGATGAACCGTAATGTCAGAAGATCTAACCAGAAGGATGAAGATGTTCCCCGTGTACGCGGGGATGAACCGACAATGACACGTTCACAGATTGAAAGGGAGTTATGTTCCCCGTGTACGCGGGGATGAACCGCTCCTTTGCGACTTCTTTTTGGTTGTCATTGAATGTTCCCCGTGTACGCGGGGATGAACCGGGAGAAAAACGACCTGCCCCCAGATTATGTACCAATATTAAGACCTTATGTTTAAAAGAAGAAAGCCTCGGCTTTGGTTTGTAAGTTTGATAGGTAGTAAAAGAAAACCAAAAACAAATCCAAAGGAGGCTTTCGATGCACCATCAAGGTAAGCAACTGGACTTTACAGGTCAATCGATTTACGTTGGGATCGACGTAGGAAAGAAGAGCTGGTCGGTAAGCATAATGACAAAGGATTTCGAGCATAAAACGTTTACGCAACCGCCGGAGGCAGAAAGCTTGGTTAAGTATCTTCGGAAAAACTTTCCTAGGGGAGATTATAAGACAGTTTACGAAGCTGGATTTTCGGGATACTCCGCCCATGAAAAGTTCGTAGAACAGGGTATCTGTTCGATGGTCGTTAGCCCTGCAGAGGTACCAACTAAAGGAAGTGAGAAAGACCAACCCTGTTGATGCACGTAAGCTGGCACGGTCGCTAAGGAACGGAGAAATCAAAGGTATATATGTACCGTCAAAGCAAGCGCGAGAGGACCGAGCGCTAGTGAGGATGCGTCATGTGTTTATAAAGAAACAAACGAGGGTGAAGAACCAGATAAAATCTTTTCTGTTCTTCCACGGGATCAAATTGCCCGAAGATATTGACGAAAGATACTGGTCGCTTAGATTCATCAAATGGTTGGATACCCTTACGGACAATGAACAGAGCAGCGGCAGTTATGCTCTTAAGATGCTGATGGAAGAATTAAAGAATCTACGAAAGATGATCCTGGAGGTAACTGAGAAGATACGGCGATTGTCACAAGAGGAGAGATACAAAGAAGATGCGGCAAATGTCGTAACCATGCCTGGTTTCAGCACGGTATCGGCAATGACCGTGTTGACAGAGATCGTTGACATCAATCGATTTGAGACGAGATTCAAGTTGAGGGCTTACTTCGGAATTGTCCCGGGACAGCATTCCACTGGGGATGATGAGACTGTGACTGGCCTTACGCCAATGAGGAACGCCATGCTCAGAAACATAATCGTGGAAGGATCGTGGATTGCGGTACGGAAAGATCCCGCATTGACCATAGCTTTTACTCAGCTGACCAAGCGGATGAAAAAAGATGAAGCGATAATCAGAATTGCAAGAAAGATGATAGATCGACTCTGGTATGTCTTGAAAAACAAGAAAGCATATCAGATAGGAGTGGTTGAATAAAAAGAATCTTCAATCATTCAATGGGATCGACATGTTGAAAACTATCCGGGGAAGAAGTGCTATCACTAACTTGCGGCTTGCGCGTATCGCGCAATATCTGCTTTGCTAAGACTGCACTCCCCGGCCATGTATTGGTGATAAAGATAATGCGGCCCCTCTCTGTTGGCATCTATTGTTTGAGGATGTCTGCTGATAAGAGTATGTCTACATGGTCGATTGCCTTGGAATTGAACAAGAAATCAACCACAATCACAAAACACCAAACCCGAGACATTGACTTTTAACATAAGAGTTAGTGATCCAGTCAGGCATTGGCAAACTGACGAGGATAAAATGCTTCTGGAGCCGGGGGTCTGTAGCCGAGTGAACTGTGGGGTCTCACGGTGTTGTATTGTTTCCTCCAGTCTTCAGTGACTACCTTCGCTTCCAGGACTGTGTCAAATATCTCTCGATTAAGTAATTCATCTCTGAACTTTCCGTTGAATGATTCGATGTAGCCATTCTCCCATGGACTGCCAGGCTCGATGTAAGCGGTGTTGACTCTCAGATTGTGCAGCCACGTCCGTAGAATCTCTGCAACGAACTCCGGACCATTGTCCGAGCGGATGAACTTGGGTATGCCACGTGTGATGAAGAGGTCCGACAGTGTGTCGATAACATCATTGGCTTTGAGGGTTCTCTTTACTCTGATGGCCAAACATTCTCTCGTGTACTCGTCGATGATGTTAAGCATACGTAGTGGTCTTCCGTCGCCGGTTCTCTCTGCGACGAAGTCATAGCTCCAGACGTGGTTCCTGTAATCTGGACGAAGTCTCAGGCACGATCCATCGTTGAACCACAGACGCCTTCGCTTTGGCTGTTTTTGTGGCACTTTGAGCCCTTCCTGACGCCATAGCCGCTCTACTCGCTTGTGGTTCACTCGCCAGCCTTCTCTTCGGAGCATGATCGTTATTCTCCTGTAGCCATACCGTCCATACTGGCAGGCAAGATCAACGATCCGATCTGTAAGACGTTCTGTGGCTGCATTCACCTTGGGCTCTTCTCTTTGTGTGGACCTCGGCTGTTCCAACACAAAACATGTTCGTCGTTCCGATACTTGAAGCTCCTTCCGGATCTCTTCCACCGCCCGGCGCTTCTTCACCGGGCTCAGTAGTTTCCCCGTGCGGCTTCCTTTCCCGAAGGGATGCCTTCGGCAGAGTATTGAGTTATCTATTGTCAGATCTGCAACGACTTTGCGAAGTCGCTGGTTCTCCTGCTCGAGCTCCTTGTACCGCTTCGCCTGGTCTACCTGCAGTCCGCCGTATTCCTTTCTCCATTTCTAGTACGTTGCATCGCTGATACCCAGTTGTCGGACTACCTCTACCAGTGGCTGTCCTTTTGCCATTAGGACTTCCGCTTCTCGTAGCATTGCCACGATCGATTCTACCGTGTGCCTCTTCTTTCCCATTGCTGTCTCCTCTACGAGGTCGTAGACCTTTGGTCCTTATGTTACTCGTTTTACTAATATAACATTGGACCGGTTTTTGGGGGGCACGTCAGCACCGCTTAGACTCGGATTCAAAGAACTTGCTGAAGTCTATGATCAAACGGCGGGTTTGGTTTCAGACAAATTAAAAGCTACCCTATCGCGAATATGGGAGGTGATTCAAAAACAGACGGCCTTTCGAGGAATCATCTTCGCTGACGATGAAGTGCAAACAATGACAGATCATGCGGACAACCAGCAATATCCGCTTTCTCTGTTGTTGGATGTTTTCCAATCATTTCAAAAAAAGAAACCCCCTTCCTGTTAGTACTAACCGGATTACCCACTCTACTGCCATTGTTGGTTGCAACAAGGACATATTCCGAAAGAATGTTTGAGACCGTGTTTCTTGAACGATTGTCTGAGGAAGATAGTCGTAGGGCAATTGAAAAACCGATTAAGAAAAGTCAAAGCCAATTAGCGTTTTCAGCGGAATCCATTGAAACAATAATCAAAACATCAAGTGGCTATCCCTATTTTATTCGGTTTATTTGCAAAGAAGTCTTCGACAGTTTTATTCGCCAAATTGAATCTGGTATTCCTAAGCCGCGAGTACCCGTTGAGGAAATTATAAAGAAACTTGACGTTGATTTTTTCTCTGGACGGTGGGGGCTACTTACGGATAGACAAAGGGACCTCTTGAATGTTGTAGCCTCTTTAGACCACTGTTCTGATCATTTTACTACCAAAGATGTTGTGGCTAAATCACAAGAAATACTTGAAAAGCCTTTTGGCAGTAGTCAGATCACGCAATTGTTTGATGTTCTTCAAAGGAGAGGAATTATCTATCGTAATCGACATGGTAAGTACTCGTTTGCGGTTCCGCTGTTTGATGAATTTATAAAAAGACAATCAGAAGAAAATTCTTGATGGGTATCTATTTCTTTTTTGTTCCCCATCTCACTTGAGCCGCAACTTTTGCAATATTTGATCGTTGCTTTGCGCTGAGTTTCTCCGCCCTTGCCTTGCCGCCCTTGAGTCCGCCTAATCTTCCAAGCTCAACGGCGTGAGGATTTTTTCCCTCACTAATCGAAGTTTCAACTCTTTCACCAATCGCTAACTCAACAACCGATTTTGCAAGTTGATTTGTGTCTTTCGGTCTCTTTGGTTTCTTCATGCCGAAATATACGGCATGATACTTATCCGGTCAAGCATCTACCCCTAAATCAAGATTTCAAACTGAGACACTACCACAAAAATTATGCACCCCGCCTAATTGCAGTGCGGGAGGTCGATAAACCGCGTGAGAAACCTAGGTCTTCCAATATCTGAAGCAAGTGGGCGGAAGATCTCCCCGGATTCTGCGTGAAGAAGCTCCTGAAGATTCGGAAGGTGAGATACGCAAGGAATCCAAGCAATAGCAATAGCTTCAGGTACCAGTTATCGGCGTGTAGTCGGAGGACCTTCGATCTTTGGATCCACGCTCAATGATGATGAGATCTCTGAGCCTAGAAAGCCTGACTGCTGAAGCTAACGGTGCAATCTTGCCCACACGACTATTCGCCACGCATCTCGGGAAATCAACTTCCAGCAAATCGCGCACGAAAAGGCCCATCTGCGCGACCCATCTTAGTTTATCTGGATAGGTCCCGCAGCATGGCCGACTGATGCAAGATATGCCGCCTCTAAAGTCTTAAAAGTCCGAATCGACTGCCATCGAGACAATAGCCCGCAGTCTAATTGTAAGGTCGCCGTAAAAGTCGCGCCTCGTCCTCGCCAACACCATCGTCTGCGCCACAGTGTACTGCCTCATGTATCGCCAAGATAGAATCCATAGCATCATTCAATGCTGCCACCGAGTAGTCGCCGTTGAGCCCCGCCAGTATATCTCCAACCACCGTTCCGGCTTCTATATTCTGGAATCGTGGGTCGTGTCCAACTAGCACAAACCAGTCATAGTCCTCGTGCATGAGCACTATTCTGTAGTAGCCGTGATCGTTAATCTCAACTCTCGATTCCCATCCAGTAAGATCGCCTAACTCGGAAAGCTTCCTGGATAGCGCAAGCATGATGTCGCCAGGATCGTACGGAGTCATGGAAAATCCAAATTCCACCGAAATCTCCTCGGCTTCACTGTACGTGGCATCCCACGCCGTATTTCTCTCGAGGTAAGTGATTCTATAACGGCAAAAGCCGCGATCGATACTCATGATTTCCGCGCTCCCCTGCGGCGTAAGTATCCAATCGCCTTCCCTGAAAAGTTGTTTGCCCACTATTATGCCGATCTCTGTGTTACGATCGATGCCGCCGGACCACGGCGCCAGGTCAGCGCGGTTTTCCAGCGAGCATTTTACCGCGTGCGCGGCACTCTTATGTCTATGACCGCAGGTCCTAATCTGGCCGCGCATCGAAACGAAATATATATCAAGATCTTCCATATCCATCCGTCCTTCCTTTCATTAATACTGTTTCATTCTTTCGCTTCACAAAATTCCGGAAGAAGGCCCCGCATCAACACTAGCGCGCCAACGCAGAGCGTCTCCGGTTATCTTTATGGTTTAATATTTACGAATCGCGCGTAGTCCAAAATCTTCTCGCGCACGTTTTGATTCGAGTCGACGTAAAGCTTCACGAGCTCGTCAATCCCGTCGTCGTGGCCCACGAAATCGGTGGTGTTACATTTCTCTCTGTCTGAAAGAAGAAAATCGACCGATGTGCCGAGGGCATTTGCAAGCCGCACCGCGTGATTGCCTTTGAGAGTAAGCTGGTCGCCGGCTTCCAGGCGCCAGATTGTGGGCTGCGCTAAGTCAGCTAGCCGGGCGAGTTCGTTCTGACTTAAGTCTTTCTTCATTCTAAGATATCTTACTTTTTCTCCGACTGTCATTTTCTTAATCCTTCATTCGTTTTTTGAACCGTTTTTCGGGAAATCAGCTTCCCGTTTTTCGCTTGTTTTGAATGGCGCGCGACAACCGCGCCAATAACTCTAAACCGATTCCTGCACATTCTCCTTTCCATAGATAAATTCTCCTGACTCGTCGTCTACAGCCACAATCGTAACCCCGCGAGTCTGTTCGACAAGCGCGAGCAAACCCTTCAGACCTTTAGCATCACTATGCGTCGCTACGAACTCCAATGCAATAAGTGAGAGATTATATCCCGGTTTGTGGGAGTGCGACATCTTCGAGGCCAATTCAAGCGCGTCGACGACGGATCTGTACTGGTCGCCATACAGCTTGAAGTTCATGTTGAAGAGCTGCTCCGGCTCGCCGCTCCTGTCGCGGATGACATTCGGGTCCTCCGAAGAAGCATTTAGCGTGCGATTGGGCGCGGCCGAAATCTCACGGCACTTTTTCTCCTTGAGCTGCATTCCGACTTTTGCCTGAAGCTCATCGCAGGTAAGCCTTTTTGCCTCCTTTACGAGATCGCCGAAGTTGTCGCCGTCCGCCACCTTCAAGAGCGTGCGCGCTTTTGTCCAGCCGATTCCCGTCATAGCTCTCTGTTTGTCCGGCGGGAGTCCTCTGTATCTTCCCCACGCTTCGATCATCGAGTTGACCGTGCGCGATGAAAGCTTCACGTACTTCATGCAGAATGCCTCCCACGTCATGAACCCCATGTCGAGGTATAGCTCGTCGTTTTTGATATGGTAGAAGATCTGCGCGAGCCGGAGTGAATTCTGCGTCAGATTGTCGGTGGTCCGTGCAAGCTCTTGCATGAGACCCTGCGCATCATTCACGCCAAGTTCCTCGAAGATCTTTTTATGACTTGAGACGGTTATGCTATTCGATATTTCCATTGTTTCTACCCTTTCCCTGTTTACTGACTATTCTATCCAATTCGGCTGCAACATCCCCGATGCGTGTAAGCCGCGTTTCGTTATTCGCGCGAAAGCAAATATCCCTCACGGGACATTTTCCCGCGCGCTTGTCCGTGATCTTTTCACAGATCTTCTCGGGGAGCACCCCTGTATCCTTGGCCTTCCGGAACTCGCGCCCTTTCCTGCAGATCATCTCGATGACAGGCTCGTCGCGATAAACTTCAAGAACCGAGTACATGTCCTTCGAGGCGCGCGCAGCCTTGTTGACGAGAAGCATCGTCGCGCGGGTGAGTCCCGTAAGTCCCAGATACCCCTGAACCTGCCAATAATATACTCTCGGGAGAGAAATTGAAAAATTTTCGAAGTTGAACTCGTTAAGCACTTTGACTTCGAGGAGCGTATATAACGGTGCGCCGCTTATTATCTCGATCTCGAGCACGCCGTCAGGGTCGCCTCGAAGTCCGGCCTCGTAGTCACGGAGCTCAAGTTCCTTGTAAGTCATAGGCTCGTCACAAATCTTGCCATCCGGCGTGAGGTGAAACTCGGGAGACGCCTTCCAGTCCTTTTTACCATTGCCGCCGATCTCAGCGAGGCACTTCGTGCACATCCATTTGCCGAGCAGGTGGATCGCGCAGACTCTCTCGTCACCATTCACCTCGCGGTGCTCGTATGAGAGGAGATCTTCGTATACGGGCGACAGGATATGGCGAAGGCACACACCGCTTACCGTGAGATCGATGTGTCTGTACCTGCTCCGGACCGCATCGTGGACGGCGCTTCCGACGAGATAAGCAAGCTGGGTTGCGGGAGGGACCCGCCTTAACGGCGTCTCTCCAATCTTGCGAAGAATTATTTCCTCGCGCACGCAGACGTCGGCGATCCTGTGCATCCTTAACAGGTCTTCCGGTTCCTGTGGATAGCTCTCAGGCGCGGCCGGCGGGCCGATGTTTTCTACGAGGAGAGCCTCGAGATCTTTCCTGCGCGAAATGAGAAAATCATTTTTAAACATGTCAGCAAAGCTCTTCATTTTTATTTCCTTCTTTTTGTTGTTGATGTGTGAAATCCACTTGAATTGCGGGATTCCGTTTTCCCGTTTTCTGACACGTTTCTACCCTCGGCAACGACAAGATCTGGTCGTCAATTTCCTTCTTCGTGATTTCATCTGCCACGGCTCCGAGAGCAAACCTGTAATATCCGCTAACGGTCGGCACGTAAAACACGCGCTCCGATTTTATGAGGTTCTCCAGAATCGCTATCGCTTCCGGAGACATGCCGGACCACATAACTGCATTCTGCTCCGCACTGCCTATGCGAAAATCATAATCTCCGACAAAACCAGGCACTTCCCCCATGAGCTGAATGAACGTCGTAGGCCCGAATTTCTTTATAGCTCGCACAATGTCTTTAGGCTTCATGCTTTCCTTCCCCTACTGTATTTTTTGCCGCTCGCGCGATATCGCGCACCCATTTCGCGCCTATTATGAATCCGTCTCGTTTTCTCTCTTCTCCGTAGCCTGCATATTCTTTTGCCCACTTTGCAATTTCTCATCGTTCGGCAGCTCGCTTGCCGCATCAGTGGAATGTGTTGTCGACTCTTTCTCGTCGTCCTCGCACATAAGTATCATTGAAGCCTTTGCGGCAATCAAAGCGTTATGCAATTCTTCGGTCGTCCATGTTCTATGAGGACACCCAGTTTCGTGCCATCCGGTAACAGGAAAATTACAGTTCCAGACTATTTTTGATTTCGCGTCTTCAATCTGTTTTTTCCACTCTGCCTTTGCCTGTTCAACTTGGTCGCTCATCCTGATACTCCTCTCTTTACAATGTCTTTAGGCTTCATATTTCTGCTGTCCGTCTTTTGTGTAAGATTGAAACATTAAACTGTCCAGATGGTCCTCCGGCGGTCTTAATAGTATCATCGCCGGCAGCCAGTGCGCATCATCATAATGCTTTTGTTCCAGCGCGTCGTCCATGCTCGCGCGAGGAAGATTCATCAACCTCTCGCACACGTCCACTATGCTCTCATTTCCGGGATGCTTCTGGTATTCTTCCTTCAATATCCTATAGAAGCTCGAATCGATTCCCATGACCACTATCTTTCTCTCTTCCACCAGCGAAAGAAGCGCCTGCTTCAGTTCAAAGCTTATCCCGCTCCACGCGACCATATGATTCTCCATCGGACCCACGTTGAATATTTCTCTCCCGCGCGCCCCGGGAATCGCGTGCACGGTCTCCATGAAGGTGATCGCATAGCGCTGCTCGAGGGCTTTCATTATCAGATTCGTATTCTTCACCGATAAGATTGCTCGCGCGGATTTTCGCGAATTATCCTCTACCCCTGCGTTTTGTACAATTTGCAGGAATCCAGTTTCCCGTTTTTTTGAGTCTTTTCCCCTATTCTCTGACAACCCCCACATTGAGGAGCTCGGACCCTTCCACCACGAATGGCGGAGCCCGCGGGTGCCATCTCCGCTCGCGATTCAGTTAGCTCACGACGCTATCCGTCAAAAACTTCAGCGCAATGTTGAATGCAGCATTGGCATCTCCGTCCAGCGAATGACCAAGAGAACAATAGAATATGTTTGTCTTCGATCTCTCGCCCTTGATCCTGTGGAGGTAACATCGGGAGCTCGTCTCATAGGGAGACACATAATGGACTTCTACCCCCATGAGGCCTGCCTTGTAGTCAATAAGATGTTGAAGTCTCGAGTACCCCCACTGCTTCAGCATCTTCTCTCGCCAATGGTCTCTTTCCTTGTGTTCGATGCCGGAAAGATCCTCCATGACGATACCCGACTTACGTTCAGCCGCCATCATCACCACTTCCTTCGTTATCCTGTGCAGTGCCGAATTCATCCTGTTCGAGTAGTTGCCCGTTGCGCCCTTGAGTGCCCTGAAATTGCCTGCTCTTTTCAGAGCCGCCACGGATGCTTCATGCCGTTTTCTTAGCTCGAAGAGCTCTGCTCCGAGTTTCCAGAACTCCCCGGTCCTTGGATCCCCCACCACGATTGGAGCACGCGATACATTGACATCAATCCCCAGGTATCTTTCCGACGCAATTCTCCGAGCACACGGTAATTCGAACGTTAGATACACGTTCTCTTCGTCCAGCTCCGCCTTCCATATTCTTGACAAACCGATCGGAAGTGGAGCAAATATTTTCGCGTCCAGACATGGGATATGGAGAATCGACGTCGATGTGTCATAGCGTATTTTGCTCCCCGCGATCGGAAGCCTGAACTTCGCCGGATCAATCTTCGCCCTCTTTCCATAAGAGAAATCCCTGAGTATCATGTCGCTTATTACCGAAGTCAGGTGGATATCCGCTACCTTCCTCGTGGACATCTTACGCACGTTCTCCATGGCACGCTTGGCGACGAGAATTCCTTTTGTCAATTCCTCGGTCAGATCAAGATTATGTTTCGTTCGCCAAACGAGGAATTGTGTGCTGATCTCTGATTTTTCCCTCCTCATCAATGTGCCCCCTGTATCGTTTGTTGCCCCCACGCGACGACTTTTGGAAGTGTGCGTCTATTTTCTATGCCACATAATATGGAGTTTTTCTGATTTCACAAAATTACATTTTTAAAGATAACTACGGTCCTTGCCGGTTCCTGGCTGCTTCACCGATGCAAATGAAAAGGGTGAGCTCCCACTATGAGGTCAAAGCCCACCCGTGTTCTCACTGCGTCCTTCTGAGAAGTTAGTTCCAGCTGAACATTCCCGTAGATGAAGCAGTCAGAGTCGACATTACCCCAGTAGACATGTGTAAATGTTCCGGAGATGTATGCGCGTACTTTTCTGTCACGGTTATCCGCGAATGTCCCATCAACTCCTGGATGTCCCTCAACGGCACATTGTTCTGGCAAAGAAGGGATCCAAAAGTGTGTCGCAAGGAATGAAAATGTAGCTTTCTGTTCAGACCCAATTCCCTTACGTATTTTCTGAACTTCTTTGTTAGCACGGTCGGATCAATTGCTTTGCCATCCTCGTCCGTGAAAAGCGGCTCGGAATCATTGGCGGTCATCCGCTCTTTGACGATTTGAAGAGCCACATCGTTGAGCGTGACGACTCTCCGTTTGCCGAATTTGACCCTGTACCCAGTCGTCGAATGGACTTGCATGACCCTGTTAGCGATATCCACGTCCTTCTTCAGGAGGTTTGTAATCTCGCCTCTCCTTAGCCCGGTTTGTATTGCGAAAAGGACGATCTTGCCAAACCATTGCTCACGTTGAGCGGCACCTAGAAATTCTGAAGCTTCCTTGTTTGTGAGGTAAAGCGGACACTGATCTGCTTCACGTATGCCTTTGATTTTTTCAGTCGGATTCTTCTGAAGAAGTTCCAGCTCGAATGCCTTCCGAAAGCAACTCTTGATCGCGCGAAGATTTATGTTTACAGTCGCCTCGGCAACATCTTTCTTGCGCAACGTCTTGTATTTTTCTATTTCGAGTGGCGTGACAGAAGTAACTTCCTTGTCTCCGATGAGTTTTATCAGCGAGTCGAGTGATATTCTGTACCATTCGGCTGTTTTCTTTGAGAAGTTCGTCTCCCCATACTCGACCGCCCAGTTTCTGAATTCTGACAGTAACATTGTTATTACCCCCATTTTATTGTCTTAAAGTCGGCCGGGACACTCACTGAGTTCCGCAGGCCGTTTCCCCCGGCAGATACCGCAGGCACCTGCCTTGTTATTTCTACCACTAAGTTGCACTGAGAAAAGGAATTCTCAAAATTTCGTTTCCGAAACAGAGAACCATTCCTCAGCCTTTGAACTCCATGGAATTGAAACTAAATTCAAGCATATGTGGTCCGGGAAGTAATTCTAATGAATAACAAAAATCATGATTGCTAATCGGCATAGAAGAAAGGCAGGGCCCATGCTGATGCAATCAAACTTCGAGCAAGCATCGTGGATCGGGAGTTGCAACTGTACAGTAAGGATTCTCAACACTGTACACATTTGTACAGTTCACGAATACCGAAGGAGTCGAAAAGTCGAGGGGAATGTTTCAAATCGGAAGGAATTTGGCGGGGTTGACGAGGCTCGAACTCGCGACCTCCTGCGTGACAGGCAGGCGCTCTAACCAAACTGAGCTACAACCCCTCAGAATTTTGCTTCTTTCAAAGAATTTCGCGACCTAGAATCGAAATCCGGAACCTACGTTAGATGTCGCGTTAGATGTTACCGTCGCAGGACGTAATCTATCGTATGCAGAGGGAATTTTCAAGTAAGGAATTTCCGATGAATGACCTGACCACAGTTTATGTACCAACATGAAGTTAGTAATCCTGTCAAGCATTGGCAACCTGACGAGGATAAAAGACTTCTGGAGCTGGAGGCATGTAGCCGAGTGAACCTCTATCTCCCGCAGCATCGCCACGATCGATTCTACCGTGTGCCGCTTCTTTCCCATTGCAATCTCCTCTGATCCACTCTTGCCTCAGTTACTAATATAACACTCGATCACTTTTTGGGGCGCACGGCAGTTGTGGACTGAGGGATGATCCTGTATTCGTAATTTTTAATTTCTTTGTCCATAGTATTTGCCTCCTTTGATTATTTCCCCTGGAATGATCGATACCTGACTCACAAGCTTTTATTTATCGCGAAATCCATTTTTTGTAGATTATTTCATAGTCCTACTCATAGCCAGGCGCATTTAGCCTCAATTCCTGTTCGGCTATGGTTTTACCTCCTCTTAGCATAACCATTATTAGCCTAACGGATGGGCGCTTCCGCCTTCGTGGAAAGAACGACTTCGGCGGACAGGAAGCTGCGGCGGCGATCAGCCAGTCCTATGCGGCCCATTGCGCGGACGTATCTGTTGATCATATCAAGCTCGGCGTACTGTCGCGCGGCGAAATCGTCAACGGCTGATTCCGTCAGCTTGTCCGAAGGACTTCTTCGGAGAGAGACTTGGTAGAACACATGCGGTAGAATATTTAATTAACCACTGAATCCGCAATATTACCAATGTGCCGTCAGCGGTTTGCCTACCCCCATCATTTATTTTCTTGTTTGCTCAATTGTTAATTTTACACCTTCCTGATAGGTTGTAGTTTTAAAGCTAAATCGTTTATCAAATTTGCTTGAATCAAAAAAGTAATCCCGATCGTATTGATACATCATTTCAGGCATCTCTTTCATTATTGGAATGAATAAACCGAGTATTCTCAATAACCACATCGGCAATATAGAAACCTTGTTTTCTACATTCATTCCTTTGGCAAACAATGCTATCATTTCTTTACCTGTTAAGGCATTTCTATCGGTGGGCAAATGCCACACTTGGTTGTATGCATCAGCAGTGTTTCCCAATAGTGCAGTAGCCTTGGCTGCATCAGGTGTATACGTAAAGGAATGTTTTTTATTTGCATCAATGAACCAATTGGGTTTCTTGCCCTTCTTAATGTTTTTGTAAACCATTTCAAGTAAAAAGCTCCTGTCATTATTAGGGCCATAAAAATCAGCAGAACGAGCGATTAGTGCGGTCAATTTCCCCGATTTTACTTCATTTAAAAGCATGTCAGCAATTTCTTTTCTAACCGCCCCTTTTTTACTTGCTGGGTTTATGAGTGAATTTTCAGTCATGTGCGGGATAGCATATATATCATAGACGTAGACATTGTCAAAGAATACCAATTTCGCTTTGTACTTAATACATGCATCTATTGTGGCACGCATAAGTTTCGGCCAATTATTTTGCCAAACTTTTATGTTGTAATCAAATCCAACTAATAGATACACAACTTCAGAACCCTCAATAGCTTTTTCTACCTGACTTGCATCTGATAAATCGGCTGGGAATAAGTCGTCTGTTTCATTTACTTTTTTAGGATTGCGACTTACTAATCTTATTTGCTTGGTGTAAGCCGTTAATTCCTTTGCTAATACAGAACCTATTGTTCCGTTTGCTCCCAAAATTGTTTGCATAGCTAAATTCCTTTTAGTTGCAACTGTTTAACTGTGATCGTTTCTAGCCTCTTCTCTAACTCATGTAACTAGCAATATGTAATTCGTGTGTTCTAACGGACCGGAGCTTCCGCCTTCGTCGAAAGAACGACTTCGGCGGACAGGAAGCTGCGGCAATATTAATGTACCAATGCAAAGTCAGAGATCCGGTCAGGCATTGGCACCTTCCTTTGCGACGAGGAGGTTTTCCTGTTATCGTTTAATCCACTCCTTCTCTACTCTCCGCTTTCGCCGAAGGCGTATCTTCGTGACAATATGGGTTCTATTAGCTGGCGTCTGCGCTTGCCAAGTGGCACATCTTAATCTCATCATCATTCGGAACTTTGGGAGATGGGTCCGCCTGGCTTTTGCGATCTCACGCCAACCACGAGCAGGTATGCAACCATCGAGATTTCCGCGATTGCTGACGGAATGACGACGAAGGAGTGAATCTTTTGACCGAAGTCGGGGACAAGGAAAGCAGCGAGCAGGTCAACGAGGTAGCAGACCCCACCCACGATGAGAAACTCGCCGAGCCACTTGGGGAACATCTCTGATTTGTAAGCGAGATACCCAAGCGGCACCAGCCACAGGCCAAAGAATATCTGCGCGATGAGGATACCATAGTGCTGGGTTTCAAGTAAAAGATATATGAGAGCACGCGAACCCTCGA
Organism: Candidatus Kryptoniota bacterium; assembly: GCA_036567965.1. Lineage (NCBI taxonomy): Bacteria > Pseudomonadati > Candidatus Kryptoniota > Candidatus Kryptoniota bacterium. The sequence continues at coordinate 124,580 of DATCTN010000027.1, read as the reverse complement.
TGCCAAAGGCGGCAGCATATCCACTGTTGGTTGCCACACGCAAGCCCTCAAACTCGAAGACCGCATTGAGGCATCCGATGCCGGCAGCGAGAGAGACGAGGATCAACATTACCCTCGCCACGTTCTTGTTCACATGCTTCAGCAGGATGTAAAGGGTCAGGGCCAGAAAGACAAAGAATGTCTGATCCAACAGGTCAGCGACAACGCCTATGCGAACAAGTAAGGGGTTCGCGATAACATTCGCAGCCGTGGCCGCCGCGTTGCCGGCAATGTACATCTTGGGTTCAACAAATCCTTCTGCAAAGCCGCCGAAGATGCCGACGAGCAAGTAGAGGACGCCCGCGATTCTCGCTGTCTTCTTGCTTGATTTCATTTTGTCGTCCACATAATTTTTCTCTTCTTGATATGGTTTCTTCAAGTGCAACTCAAGTCCTGATCCCACATCTACTAATGACGCACGACGTGTGCGAGAAAAAAGTCGTGGCACGCATCTCGATGAGTCGAGTCGTCGACCATTCTCTTCCTATGAGCGCGCCATGAAGCCTCTCCGCCGTCCCGCAAGGCGGGACTTGCGGAAGGCGGGCGATTCGATATATAGCCCATGATGAGCATCTTCTTCCTGGTTGTTAGCCGACGCACACCATGTGGATAAACAAGCGTATCATGACATCATCGTTAGCGTCTGCTGATTATTCAACAAGCACTCCAGCGTTCTTCAAAGCAGAATAGATGCGGGGGTCGTTCCGCTTGTCCACCGAATCAATCGGAGTCCACGCTTTTTGAATCTGATGAGACTGCAGCCACACGTCTATATATGGAACACTCGACGATAGAGATGAATATGGATACCAAAAGGCTCCAAGGTAGATGCGGTCGCGTCCTACCATAACAACGAAAGGTATTCCTGCCGTTGGGCCATTGTGTCTCCTAAGAATGGCCAGTTCCGTATCTACCGATGCTGTTGCTACGAACTCGTGCGTTTGCCAGCGATAAGATATTAGAGAGTCCTGCACCAAGAATGGCGCATCCGCCAAAATCAAACTGTCGATGGGTAAATTCCAAACGTGTTGAGCTGTTAATGTGGAATCCTTCAGTCGGTAAATAGCGAAGGAGGAACTCGAAGAATGTTCGTTGGTAACATCACACCCCCAGATCGAAAGGAATGAAATAGATAAAAGAAAACAACAAATTTTCATTTTACCTCCCTCCTGTCAAAGATTTGCCGACTTGTTGCTGCGTGTCGCCTAACTACTTGGCCAACGTATTCGTTAGGCGTACTCCTGGGGTTAAACTACCGAACCGTTTCGTTTATTATCTTCTTGATTATAATCCACGACATTCTCCCACAGCCCTTTTGTCGATGGGAGTATGAGATTGCCAGTTGGGCGTATACCAATTAGTGCTTTGTGCGACGTACCCTCTCACGACGCACCGGACATTTTATTATACTGATGAACACGATGCTTGACTTTATTTCATGTAGATCATCTTAATCGTGTCGGAGAAGTTGTCAGTCTCCATCCTGCACAAGTAGACTCCGCTGGCCAATCCCTCTGCGCTCCAGTAGAGGTCATGTTGCCCCGCAGGAACTTCACCTTCAACAAGCGTTTGAATCTCACTCCCGGTGACTGTGAAGACTTTGACCGAAACCCTTGCGGCCTTCGGCATATAGAACACTATTCTGGTGGATGGGTTGAATGGGTTCGGGAAATTCGGAAGCAAAAGGAAATTGCTCGGGAGTCTGACGTCGTTGTGCGGTCGGACGGACGTAATCAGACTCGCTCCGTCACCGACGATGTTAATATCCTTAAGTTGATTCGTCCCCATTCCTTTGGTGTGGAGTAAATCAAGGTAGTTATCACAAGTTGTCTTGCCGTCAGGCAACTGAAGGCTCTTGGCTTCGCAATCTAGTCCCATCAGGTAGGCTCCAATACTGTCGGTCGAAACAGGTTCCTTCCCCGCCAACAAAACATGGCTAGCGTATGGAACGAAAGTGGAAATCCAAACACCTTCCCCGCCCTTGGCATTCTTGATCCCATCTACCACTGCAAGACTTACGGGACGAGCAGCGTTGAGATCGCAGATGGATTCCGGGAGGTAGCTATTCGATGCCCCGCCGGTTGGATTATGGAGCTGCTGCCGCCGGCCCGTATTGGTTTGTATCGTGTAAAGAGCTTTCGGAACAGTGCCAACCTGATTTTTTAGCGAGCACGTGAGGCCTGCTTCAGCATGCTGCTTCAACTTCGGTATCGAGACATAGACATCGACATCTTTTAGTATTTGATTCATTTTAAGAGATGCAAAGTTAAATGGATTGCTACCTGTCGACATGTCGACAAAGCTGCTGTAAGGCGTTGCATTGTTAAGATCAATCATGTTACAGCCCAGAGCTTTCTGAACAGCAGCATAGCCGAAGCTGTCGCTGGATCCGAACGGCGCTTTGGAGCCCGTGTCCCACAAGGAATCCACAATGTAAATGTCACCAGCAGTAACACCCGCATCAATCAATAATTCGCCAACTGCCTGAAGAACCGCAGGGTGGGTCCACATAGCTTCTGTAATTGACACGCCGTTAAGCAGAGTACTCGTGGCATTGCCTGACCCACCGGTCAGGTTAATTTTTATCGCAACCTTATCGCCCGCCTTCACCACATCGCTGATTCCGCCGAGTTGATCGAACAGGTATTGCACTTTTTGCTTGACGGTCGTAGGATCATATGAGTCTGCATTAGTATTGATCGTCTGGGTGATCCCTACTTGAGGCTGGGATGACAAGGAAACATGATGCTTGTAGGCAAAGACGCTTCCGGGTTTTATATAAGGAGCAATTATCAGCCCAGCAGTCGCCGTGCCTATCGTTTGCAGGAATTTTCTTCTGGAAGAACTCGTCTGCGATTTGCCTTCTTCTCCATTCTTCTTCAAGTTATTGCCTCCAACTCAGAGAGTTTTTTTTGAATTTCGTCGAAATTTCTTTAAAGCACGAGGATGAGTAGTAATCAGAAAAGGATTTGCAATTGGGTATTCTCAATCTCCTGTTCGTGAAGCTTCTCATTTTGTTCCAGACAAAGATCTGAACTCCTCCATCTTAGTTTGCAATTGCAAACCCGTTTACCAATCTCCGTCGTTCTTCTCCAGAATTATGACATCCATTTGATTCAACCCCCATGTCTTAAGAAATTTACCTTGTCGGACTATTAATGGCAACCGGTAGACACGAACGCAGACATGATCCAAGTCCAAGAAAGAATTGGGGAGCCGTGCTCTCTGCACACACGAAGCGACTTAGCAATGTTTGACCTGCCCCCATATGATGTACAAATGTGAAATTAGTGACCTTATCTGTACCTTTACTATTCATAAGAACAACAGGAAACGCCAACATGCCTGAAATAAAAATGGGCTGTTCCAACTTTCAGGGCATATAGGTATGCAGCGTGCTAGCTGGCATATTTACGGTGGAACAGCCCGTGGTGAAATCCCAATAACCTTGACTTAGTACATCAAGTAGTTAGACGCTCGGTATTGGGACAAGTTTATTCTCATGTTCAATCAAACGCATTGCTCGCACGCTGGTATAGACATAATCCAAATCTAGAAGACCCTTCCCCCTATTCTGCTAGTACCCAAAGTAGAAAGATGTTTGAGACTTAATGCACGAGTTAAATTGTTGAGGCTCAAAATCGGAATCCTGGATTCTCAATTCACCACGATTTTATCGCTTTGATTTCCTGCAAGAGAATCGACCTAAATGACTCCCACTTGGTTCTCGCTCCGTAACCGAATGAATTCTTCCGGTCAACAAGCACACCATTGACGATGGGATATCTCCCATAGCTTGCGCTGTCGTTTTCAATAGCACCCGTATCGCTCCGGTGACCATCAAGGTCCGTAATTAACGCAACAAATTCTGTCCCCCGAAACAAAAGAGGCTCTAACGGCAGAAGGCAGGTATCACCGATCTCAAAGTTCCAACGTGTTGGTCGCCAGAAGGGGAAGTAGTAGAATCTAATTATGTCACCCGTAGAAAGGAGAGTGTCCGACTTAAAAACTTCGTCCACTATCGCTGTGAGATCAGTCCTTGGCAGACTTCCGGCATTCACACCAGGTGGACCACCTTCAACCTTATAATCAACCGTCTCAACTCGGATTATTGTGGCCTTCACAATGCGAGGTGCTGCCACCAAATTAAAATCCAGCAGTGACAGCCGAGCTTTGATACTATTAAGTAGGGCATATCTGAATCGAGATGGGCTTACACGCCACTTACGATTCTTCTGTATTTCTTTGTCTACTGCCAGCGGATCTGTTTCATCGGCTTCATATACTATTCTCGCATATTGTTTCAATTGACCGGAAGGGATTGAAGCTAGCGTGCTCGTCTGGGAATTCTCAATTAGCGACAGATAGTCTGAGACTCTTTTAGCTCTTAGGCTATCATTCTGGGAGAACGCGATTGAGCCATGAAGAAGTAGCAGAATAATTGTCCCCGATAAAACCGCCATCCCATGCAACGATTCTCTTCTCTCAAGCAATCTCTGCTCGCCCTTTGAACTAATATAGAGGGGATCGTTTGAAACTCAAAGGAGATGCTAATGTACCGACACTCTTGCATTTCTTGCATGCATCGTGTAATGTTGCCGGGGGAATTTGTGCCGACAAGACCAGAATGAATATCTTCCTGAGCAACAACGGACGGTGAACAATGAAGGGGCAGCGGATCATCTTACTGACTGCTTTGATGACTTCCCCATTAAACTCGGCAGGTCAACAATCTATCAAACTATCTCCAACAAGGTCTGCTACTCCTACAATCCGTTAACTTTGATGGCGGGGTTCTTTTCACTAAATTCGAATCGAACTAATTTGTCAGGGCAGGCCAGCGTTCCATGCTTCGACCTTTGCAACCAATTCACTTTGGTGGTACACATGAGGAAACATTTGTCGGGATGAGAATATTCATTTCCCCATTGTGCCATCGGACCCTGTCGATGGATAATCCAATTCCTCACAACAAATTCGAGGAGAACCTCTAATGCATTCATATCATGTCCTTCCTTTGCGGTTTGCGTTGTTTACGGCAATTGTCCTTGCATTCTCATCACAAGTCTTATTCGCCCAAGAGAACGTTCCCGAAAAGAGAGTGCAGCCAAAGCAAACCAAAACAGTGCAACTCAAGCCTCAACCGGCCAAGACCAAGCAGTTAAAACCTAAACAGACAAAGAATGTTCCGCCAAAGAGTCAACCCGGAAAAATTACAAAGTTGAAAATTGGAGTTAAGCCTAGCTTATTCAACGGGCACTGCCCCAAAACGTTCGACTTCCACTGTACAATTACGGTGAACCACACGCCGGTCACAGTTGAATATGAGTGGCTGCGCAGTGATGGCGCTAGCGGAGGAAAACAGCGCGTGGAAATGCGTCATACCTCTGTGACCGTTAGTGACACGTGGCAGCTTGGTGAAGCAAAGCAGCACCTGCGCGAGTGGGAGAAGGTTCATATTATTTCTCCGAAGGATATGAATTCCCCACCAGCGATTATCATTGTCAATTGTAAATAAAACGTCTTCGGACTGGCCTGCCCGGCGTTGTCCGACAATGCAACCTTGATGATCTCGCGCGTCCAGATGAGTCGCTCATATCTCGATGAACCATCTTCTCGCTGAGAGATGCAAATGAAATATTTTGACCGAGATGAGCTGAGATCTCTGATCTGAAGCGCTAAGTCTTAGACTGGCTTTGCTCCCCGATCGGAATGGTAATTCGGATCGCCTGACACTCGTCATGAAGATTCCCGATAGGAAATTCCCGAACGTAAAACACTGCGTGGAGTAGAGAGCGATTTCCACACGGCAATGTCATTGTCCCCAATTGATTCTGAGAAATGGTAACCGCGGTCAGCCGGACTAGACTCGTACCAGCTTGTTCCGATCACTATGCTCGAATAGTTCCTTCTGGCCCTTGATCCGGATCCTAGTCACCTCATGGTAACTGAAACTTCTGTCGTCATCGAAAGTCATTTCCAGCTCGAAGGAAACTGTTTTGAACTCCTTATCGAGGAATGGAGTGGAACAGACCCCGAAGATGGACGACCGTTCCTGAGCGGTTAATTTGAAGTGCTTAGCGTCGGGCTCCACCTTGCCTCCGGCAATTAACGAAACACCTCTGGGAATCAGGACACATTTCATAACCTCATTGGCCGCGGCGTCCCAAAGCCAATATCCAACTTCGTCGTGGAAGGGATCGGACTCGCTTAGCCGCCAGGCTTGAGTGTGGTATCGTAGACCATAAAGATTCTGTTCATGATTCTGCGTTAATCCGGTTGGCTCCAAAACCATTTTCTCGCGGTATTTATTCTTTTCCGTCTTCCGGTCATCAGATGGGGCCGTGTCTTCTCCGATGACACCTTCCCAAACTCCAGCCAATCGACCTATCGGCCCCAATTCTTTCAGAGTCTTCTCATCCATTATTTTCTCCGACTTTTTCTGCGTTAGGTAATCGGGACAGCCCGACAAATAACAATCTATGAAAGTTTGAAGGCAAATTAACCTGCCCCCATAATAGGCACCGATCTGAAGTTAGTGGCACGACTTCCGTATTCCGAGTGGTTGACAAACAGCTCAACGCCCGCCGATATATATTCCCTTCGACGGCTCTTGAACGGTTTAACCAGGCGGAACATAAAGATTCAAGAAGACCGGCACACTCAAGCTGAAAAGATCTGTTAAAGCATGCGAAAAGATAAGCCACCGCAGACTTCTCGTCTTGAAATAAATTATGCCGAAACAAACGCCCGAGAGAAACACGGTGGTCAGGAATATCGGATTACGGCAAGCGATTGAAGTGGTTCCCAAACCGACAAGATGATTCAACATGAAGAATAAACTTGAATAAATTATGGCTACCCATGTCGGCCATTTACTTGTAATATCTAGAATAAGTCCCCGCCAATATCCTTCCTCCAGGAACGGATTTGTCAAACCTAACAACAGCCAAGGAAGCCAGATAAGAACACCCTTAAGAAGATAACTTTGTGTGAGGATCATTCTTAAGGACGGAAGAGCTAATGCAACTGCAAACACTGCCCAACCCCAATGGCTCCTCGAGGGTTGCAACCACCTCCTGATCGACGCTCTTCCACCTCCCCATAGAATAAAGAAGGAGATTATTATCCAATAAATGATGACTATTGGTACCCATGCCCAAACATCCCAGACAGATTTGAATATGTGAGCAGTGAAGAAGCTTAGAATACATACCAACAAAGGCGACAAAACAATTAAAGTGTTCTTGAAGCCTCCACCATCTGATTTTGACTTGATGACCGAATCTGCTTCTTTTTCCATGACATGTTCCTCACGCTTCACTTTTAAAATTGGTTCCGCTATGTGTTAATTGGCAGTGTATCGTAATGTTCAGGCACCTTACAGGCCTTCATGGAACATTTGACAAACATGCAAATCTTATTGTCTGCAACGAATCATGGTTGCACGTTGAAACCGGCGCAGTAAACGCTTCCGCCGGAAAAAGTCCTGTCTCGCATCGACGACTTCCCAATGAGCACCGCATGAATTGAGAAATGGTTGGACTTGAAGATATCCTTAGGCTTGCCTGATTCCCTTTGGCACATAATCAAAGAATCGTTCAGTCGATTTGCCGTGGGTCCATTCAGCTCTCAAAGTCGTTTTCTTTTCCACTCGCCTCAGTGCCGACAGCAATTCACGATTTAATTGCCTTGCGCTCTCGCCTTCCATAGTCCTGGTAACCTTGAAGCCATTGTCATTCCGAACGATCCCATCAATTCCGATCAGTTCGGTCAGAATGACTTCGATCTTCTTGGGACTACCAGTGCTTATTTCAGCAACAAGTTTAAACAGTTTCTTAGCCATACCCAGCTCTCTGATTTCCTAAGGTTAGGAAATGCTCAGGGAAATTGCAACTCGACCGCAATTAGAGTTCCTTTTGTACATCAGAAAAGAAATCACAATTCCCCATGTCATCCTGGATTGTACTATCAATGTAGATGCAACGATTTGGCATGGGTGACTTGGTTGATGCGGGTTTTGAAGTCAGATGCTTGCATTTCTTTCATGCATCGTGTAATGTTCCATGAAGGGATTTGAGTTGGGAATTCAAATTAAGGTTCATGCGGGATCCTACAGGAGCTTCCGGATCCCTCTGATTCACGCCTTTGTCGGTTGGGCGCTCTGTGCTGAGACTATCGAACTTGGCGTTGTACTCACGACACTGCGGAACACCCTTTACATCCATGCCGTACTAGCACCTGTAATCTTCTTTGTGGTATCGCTCAACTATTTCAAGAAGTACAATCATCTTTCGCCATTTAGAACCGCAATTGCTTTCACATCATTTATAATTCTTGTTGACTTCTTTGTCGTAGGGTTAGCGATCAATCGAAGTCTCAACATGTTTTCGAGTATGTTAGGCACGTGGATCCCATTTGCTCTGATTTTTCTATCAACTTATTTGACTGGAATGGTTGTGAATGGCAAGCGGAGCAGCGGGGTAAGTCCTTTGCCCAAGTCGACCAAGCACGCTTAGGTACAAACAGCGGCGATGAATCCACAATCAGTTTTGTCGCCTGCCTATGACTGCTATAGCTTTCTGTCCAATTCCCGTGAATCCTACTGCGATCATCAGATTTCCTTTGATAGCTACTTTCCCAAGTACGCCATAAGAAAGTGGAATCATATCCTTGTAATTGTGCCAGCTTCTTCCGTTGTAATGCACCATCTCGAATGAGTCCCCAACCACAAATACGTCGCTCGTGTCATTCCCTGCCACGCTTTCAGAAACGTAGCTCGTTACAACTCCCGGTGCATATGTGTTCCAGACACGATCTGTGAGTCGGTGCTTCCAAGAGATCCCTGCACCCACCGCGTAATATTTCTGGTTTGGTACAAACCAGACTCCGTAAAGACTGCTCCCCAGGCCACTGTCAGAAACGGTTGTTACAGTTGTTCCCTGGATACTGAGAAACTTAGATCCTTCATCGTTCGACGCAACAGCAAGTATCTGGCTTCCATCAGGTGAGCCCCAGATGTCACGAATGTCAAGAGTGATATTACTGATGACCTTTTGCCATGATCCGGAAGTGTACATCGCAGCCGAGCCGCCATTGCCGACCACGTAAATGTTGGAACTGCCTGTCCCCCAGATTTTATTCATTTGGTACTGACCCCACACTGCAGTTGGAACTGGAACCGGAGCAAAAGTGCTCCCATCCCAATAGATTACACCGTTCCCGCAGAGCCATATTTCTCTTGGTCCAAAAGAGAAAACCGATTGAATGGGATGATAATAGGGTTGCCCCTGGTAATAGTATGGAACCCTTTGGAGACTCCAATTTCCTCCGTCCCATCCTGCCAGATTATAGAAGGGGTTCTCCCAGTTTCCTACCGAATCGAGAACGTTAATCTCTCCCACCGCATAAGCCACCGGCGGATTTGTGCTCACGATCGCAACGTCGTACAAATCGCTCGCTCCATCTCCCAGGGTATCGATAGTGAAAGTCCAGTTGTGGCTCGTCGTGTCTGCTCCTCCTCCATTGTGCGGACCCATGAATAGGTTACAGCTTGATACGCCAAAAAGAATTGTCGCAAAGATCAACCGCCGCAGTTTGCCCACTGACATGCAGGAAATATTGGATGTTGGGCGAGAAGAATCAACCCGGATGTAATTCGGGTAGTGCACCTACGGCGCCAGAAGATATCGACTCCCGCGTTTTCCCACGGTCCCGCACTTGATTATGTTATGGCGCCCTCATGCTCGGCATCCGAAAGCGCTCTCTCCATGTTCTCAAATTTAGATAACCACACTAATGGTTATTCCCTCCCCCAATACAAACCATAAACAGAAAGCCAGGATCACTTTGTGCTCTCCATTCCCTTGTTGTCTATCTTCCTTCGCTTCCCTAATTTGCCGTGACACACTTATCTTCAAGCCGGACAAATGCACGGGAAACGTTTTAAGACCAGAATCGGACAAACTTGATGAAAGCCAATGAAACTCCGGGAAACGTGGAAAGAGTGGTCGTATCATTTTCTGGCGGTCTTGATTCGACAACACTTCTGTGCTGGGCACTGCGCAGGTATGAAGTGAACGCCCTCACTTTCCACTACGGCTCCAAGCACGCCCGACAGGAAATTAAAGCCGCAGAAAGCATCACCGCGAAATTTGGTGTCGCGCACAAAATCATACACCTTCCATTTATAAATGAGCTGTTCAACTCAGACCTTCTTGCAAGCGGTGGAACAATTCCCGAAGGACATTATGAAGACAATTCAATGAGAAGAACCGTGGTCCCGTTCCGCAACGGGATAATGTTGTCGATAGCCGTCGGGTATGCTGAGTCGATAGGCGCCACGACTGTTCTCTATGCCGCACACTCCGGCGATCATGCAATCTACCCGGATTGTCGGCCTGAGTTCTTAAACGCGATGTCGGAAGCTGGAAGACTGGGCACTTACGCCGGAGTGGAAATAAAAGATCCTTTTATCGGGATGTCGAAAGGGGATATCGTAACTCTCGGAACCGATCTTCAAGTCCCATTCGGATCAACTTACTCCTGTTACAATGGAAGACCCAAACACTGCGGAAAGTGCGGGGCATGCGTTGAACGAAAGGAAGCCTTCGTGCTCGCCGGCGTACCTGACCCGACGACGTACGAATCGGAGTAAGGCGTTGAGTGTGAGAGTTAAATGCCCTGCTAAACTCCCTCTTTAATTATCCCCCTACAAGGGGGAGAAGAAGTAGGCATTGTCAGATCCAGGGCCGGCATCGTTATGTCGAACTTGATTCGTGAAGGAGTTCAATTTCAGATTGTGAGCCGCCATAATCTCATCGGAGCATTGAGTACATCAGATGGGCACGAAGTCAAACTCCCTCTTTAATTCTCCCCCTACAAGGGGGAGAAGAATGAGGCATTACCAAATTCAAACCAAACATCGTCCTGCCGAACCCTGTCCGAACTGCTTCTGTTCGGGAATGTTTCGGCATCTATTCTCCGAAGAAGATCCGGAGCTCATGTGTATTCATGTTATGTAAACAATTTCTTTGATTTTCAAATAGAGAATGAGACATGTCAGCCGGTGAGTCGATACATCCGGCTTGTACACCTTTTGCCGGTCAGCTTGACTAAGGAATTCATTTCCTTTAACTTTTGACCGAAGTGAAGGTGTGTGGTTTTTCATCCGCATCGGGAGGTGAGCGAATAATTCATTCTAACTGACGAGAAGGAGTAAATCATGTCTCACATGAGTTCTACGTCTCTAGTTAGGTCATTCTTGGTCCCAGTGTTGCTGATGCTCTTCTCAATGAGTTCCGCGCGGGCAAGTGGCTCAGGCACACTGAAAGGCAGGGTTTTCGACCGCGCCACAAAGGATCCTTTGATCGGCGCAACAATCGTGGTGAAGAATACCAGCATCGGTGCGGCTACCGATCTGAACGGCTACTTCATAGTTCGCAACGTGCCTGCAGGAAACTCTGTGATTGTGATACGTTGCATCGGCTACGACTCGGTCAACGCGACTGTGACTCTTGAACAAAATGGAGAGGTTAGTCAAGACTACTATCTGAACGCAGTCGCGATTCAGGGCAAACCGGTCCTTGTGACGGCCCAGGCGCAGGGACAGGTACAAGCTGTAAACCAACAACTCTCCTCGTCTAACATAGTAAACGTTGTCTCGGCAAAGAAAATTCAGGAGCTCCCGGATTTCAACGCCGCCGAGGCACTGGGCCGGCTCCCGGGAATTTCCGTGACTCGAAGCGGAGGCGAAGCGGACAGAATCGTCATAAGAGGTCTGGCACCGGAATATAACCTGGTGGCGATAAACGGCGTGACCCAGGGCGCAACGGACAACTCCACACGGAGCGTCGACCTCAATCAGATATCGCCGAACATGATTAAGTCGATCGAAGTATACAAAGAGCTTACTCCCGACATGGATGCAGACGCGATCGGCGGCTTCGTAAATATCCTCTTGAACGACGCCCCGCACGGGTTCCACACGGACCTCCTCTGGCAATCGGGTTATAACAAATTCAGAAACTTCTACGGGAACTATAAGGCCGTCGCATCCGTAAGCGACAGGTTCTTTGACGATCAGCTCGGCGCTTACCTATTACTGACGGCCGAGGAAGTCGACAGGAGCGCCGACAATATAAACGCCACTTACAACGTGATCGGCGCTCAAAACGTGGTCTTTGTGGAAACGATAGCACTAAACAGACATATTGAATTCAGAAATCGATACGGCGGCAGTCTTATGCTCGACTACAGGATTCCGAACGGGAGCATCCAACTTACAAACTCTTTTTCAAGACTGCAGCCAAGGACGACCGACTTTACCACGACTTATGATCCTCCATGGAACGGAGCCGGCCAGCAATTATACAATATCACGGGCGGAGTCAGCAACAACGACATAATGACAAACTCATTAGAAGGGAAAAATGATTTAGGATTCATGCAGGTGGAGTATGGTGTGTCAAACAACTATGTCCTGAACAACACCCCTTCTTCGCCGCAGATCCAGTTTCTCCAGACAAACGGATGGGTGCCATCGTTAAACTCGGTGGTCGGCGCCGGCATGTCTCCACAGACACTGGTCACCTATGCAGTACCGAACGACTCAAACATAGCTCTGAGTCAAATCGGAACGAATGTTTATATGTTCAAGAACGTCAGTCAGGCTGGTAAGTTGGACCTCAAGATACCTTTTGCTCCGAGCGAAGACTTGAGTGGATTCCTGAAGTTCGGAGGAAAATACTCATACACGGACCGCCATTATGATGAGACCGAATACAGTGTAGGAACTTACTATGGCGGAGATCAGGCAATCATTAACGACATATTCCGTCTCTTTCCAAATTTGAAAAAGGCGTTCCTTGGAGGGGCGAGCGGAGGGAACGTCTGGGCACTCAATTTCACAAATCCGGACCCCACTCTCTGGCAAAATTTCCTTCCGAACCAGCGTGTGGGCGATCTTAACTGGGCGCCGACGCTGGGTTATCCAAATCAGGTGAGCATGGCATTCTTTAACGACAAGACCAATTCTGATCTTACAGTTCAAAACGCGCTCATACCCATCAACGGAGCTGAGGGTTTGTACTGGAACGATTACAGCTATATCGAAATCCTCTCGGCTGGATACGGAATGGCACAGGTTAATGGGGGACAGCACTTCATGATTGTGGGTGGCGCACGATTTGAGAACGACGCCAACAACATCACGGCGTACGCGGTCAAACAGCAAAGTGTCATGCAACCGGCCTACAATCAGGATACGATAAATGCGAAAACATCCAACCATTACTGGCTCCCTATGGTACAGGCGCGCTACAAGGTCACAGATTGGGCCGATATACGATATGCCTATACGCAAACCCTCGCGCGTCCGGATTTCAACGCGCTTGTTCCAAAGGTGCAAATAAACAGCCCGGGTAATTATGCGTACCTCGGGAATCCATTCTTAAAATCGGCAAGGGCGTATAACCATGACCTGATACTTTCACTGTACAGCAATGTCGTCGGCCTCTTCACCGTCGACGGCTTCTACAAAGAGATAGACGGTTTTGCATATCAGAGATACTATCCTTTACTTGCACATCCACCGTCTCACTTCGATTCTCTGACATCCACTGTGGGCGGGTACACCCTTAGGGCCCTGGGCATCGGCGCCACAGGTTCAGGTAATATAAATGACTGGATAAATAATCCTTATCCCGCATTCTTGAGAGGAGTGGAAGTCGATCTTGAGCACCGATTCTGGTATCTACCTTTTCCATTTAGCGGAATTGTGTTGAGCACCAACTACTCACATATCTGGTCAAACACATTCTATCCGATCATATCGTCGAAGTCCGTAGGAAAGACTGTAATCATCCTTCCCGATTCGAGTCGATCCGACCGGCTTGTACAGCAACCTTCGGACATTTTCAACGGCTCGCTGGGATACGATCTGGGAGGCTTCTCGGCACGTGTGTCCTTCGAGTACTATGGATCAGTGCTGACCTATATTGGAGGTGTGGTTCAGAACGATAATATGAACCAGGATTATTTCCGGCTCGACGCTTCGGTCCGTTACCAGCTGCAGCAGGATTCATTCATGCCGGGGCTGCAGGTCTATGTGAACCTGAACAACCTCACCGCCAGACCCGACCAGGGGAATCAGGTATCCAAGGGCTACATCCAGTACGAAAACTTCTACGGCTTCACTGCTGATGTAGGTATCCGATATACCCTGTGAGATCGGTCCGATCCATTCGCGGATCGAGAGAAGATCTTTACAATATTTGATGTCGCTTCAATAATCAGAACGCCGTCCCCTGCAGCTCGGGACGGCGTTTCTTTTAAATCTATGACGCGTGAATCCTATTTACTGATCATGGTGGCTACCTCTCCGTGATCGGATACTTCGCGAGCATCCTCGCCGAGACTTCCACCGGATCTCCCGCTGGTTTGGAATCATACTTTTCCGTTCCGTGACACCATTTGTCTTCCCAGGAGTAGTAATTGATCGGGTGGACCGGCTGCCCCTCGAGACCCGACTGTAAGCTTTCGAAGAACAACTTCCACCGCGGACCGTAAAATCCGCGAAGCATCCCCGACCATTCGCGGAACGAGTAATCGTGAAGAGTTTGCGCGGCGGCACTGTCTCCCCACACAGTAATTAGTGTTCGCGCGTTGAGCTCAAACAGATCTTCCTCGCCCACATTTCTGCCCAGTTCCCTGGCGCTTTCGATCCATGATCCAAGAAGGTATTCCTTTCTCGTACCGAGAAGCGTGTCAAGATCGGAAATAACATCGAGAAACATTTTCGAATATTTCGTGAAGTTCGCAACATCTTTCGATTCGTAAGCCTTCATGCATTTCGCGTAATAGCCGTGCGCCAGGTTCGAGATGTATTGTCTCGTCACGCTCACGAGGTCATACTGGTACGAATCGACTCCTCTCAATTGATTTGAGCAGTCCAGAAGGTCCTGTGCAGCCTTTTCCAGAAGTGAATTGTCGATCCAGATTTTTGAACTCGACCAGGTCACGACCCGGTCCGCATTGCTCGCGGGCCGCGCGCACACTATCGGATCTGTCGGTGCGGGTTCAGAGTAAATAGTTTTATACAGAATTTCCCAGGCCTCTTCGGCTGCCGGAACAATCTTTCCGTAACGATAGTACGTGAATCCTTTTATCCATTCGGGGACGTTAATCTTCCCGACATCCCACGCCGCTTCGAAAAACAGATCGTAGTTGACAGGGTCGTTGTCGAAGCCCTCCATCAAAAATCCGATACCCTTCAGATATTTTCCCTCGGGCGTTTTCAATGCGCGAGTTGGCGCGCCGGCGGCAGAATCGAGTTTCCCGTACATAAACGTATTGTCGCCGTAGTAGAGTATGTTGCACCACAGCCATGGAGTTCCTTCATACGCATTTCTGGTTTCCCATGTTGCCTCACTCTCGGCATTGAGATCCAATACGAGTGCGTGACTCCTGTCGATTCCCGCGAGCAGCTCCTCTTTGGGATTCTGCTGCCATCCCTGTAGGACCCACACCGCGGACTGATTTTCCTTGAGCATTTCACCCTGAATGAGACTCGCCGCTTTCTCCACATCGATGTCGTCTGTCTTTCCACCTTCATGGAATGGATCGCCTCCGTAGAAATCCGATTTGCCGTACAGGCGAGTGAGCTCCCTATAATAAGTCCGGGCCATCGGCGCGAACAAAGAATCTGACGGATCCAGGATATCAGGTCTCTGAAAATTCCCCCAAAGACCCTGGTCGACGATATGGTGGTTCGGGAATTTCTGTTTCAGAAGTGTGGGCACCATTCCGTAAAATCCCTGGTACACGGGGCTAATGCCGAGCTCTTTCATCCGTTCGAGTATTCGCTTCTGAAGACCCGACCTTTCATCTATATATTTCTGAGAAACCGGACCGCGCCACTTCTCGAGGTTTCCCATCAGCCACCATGCTGTGTATGCCGGACCGGGGATGAATTCCAGAATCTCCTTTTGGCTGAAACCGTACTGCTTCAACACATTCTGCCAGACCTTCTCCGTGCCCGTCACCGCGAGCGCAAGGTTGACCCCGTTCAGCGCCATCCAGTCGAGTTCTTTCTCCCAGTCTTTCCATCTGTACCATGACATGCTGTAATTAAATGTGCAGTAGTTGAAGAAGTATCTGTACTCGAAAGGCGTCTCTTCCCTTATATCCTTTGCCGGCAGTGGAAGTTTGGCGGGCAATTTCAGATTCATTCCCATCCTGGAAATGGAGCAATGACACACATACTTCAGGTAATAATTCAGCGCAAACGCGGCTGCGGAGGGCGACGAACCGCGTATGACTACCTCCCCTTGCTCCGAGCCGACCTCGAACATCTCTTTTCCTGATTGTGATGAGATCGAATCGATTCGGATTTCGCCCGCCTGCTGCGGAATAATTCTTTCGATGAGTTTTTCTACACCAGGGAAGGCGCCGTGATATTGAACCACTGCGAAGGCAATTCTATGCGATACGAAAACCAGAATTAGAAGTACCAATCGTTTCATGGGCGTCTTTAATATAAAACCCCGATGGCGAAGATTAAAATTCGGGTGGTGACTCAATTTCAATAAGCAACTGTTCTCCCCCTTGCGAAAATGTCCCGCTCCGAAGGAGTCCCTTTGGGAAAGGGATCCCTTCGGGAGAGTCCCGCTGAAGATGAACAGTTTATTCATGTCTCGACAGAATGGTTATGGCGATTTTTTGTTCAACAGAGAATTAACAGAGCTGTTCAAAAAATCGCGCACAACAGAGGGCGGGACGTTCCCGACGGCAGTCGGGACCATTTTCGCGGGGCGTCCTTTTCTTTCTGTCCACTTTCTTTTGGACGAGCAAAAGAAAGTGGACAAGGAACAGTGTACTAGACACAATGATTGTTTATGTACTTTCCTTTGTCTTGATATCCCGATCAAAATCGGGACAGGCGCCGGAAGGTACCAAAGTCGGCCGTAGGCTGATCCGCCCTTCGGCGGAGAAAAATCAAGCGTTCACTACGCGAAACGCTTCGTGGAGTGTAGCCTTCGGAAAAAATGGCTGGAAATTTCCGCTTAAGTTGGAAACAAATCAAGCCTCCGCCTGACGGCGTCGGCAATTTGTTTGCTCAGGCTCGGTTGGGACACTTAAGGAAATTTCCTAATCGCCATTTTTTCCGAAGGCCATTTGTGAAGATGTCCAATCAAAACTCAAACCGAGTCACTACCAAACTTCGAGCCCATGGTCAACAGGTGACACGAGAAGTCGGAGAATCACACTCAGGAACTAAAAGAGGTCGGTTTTGTTTATGACAATTGGCTTAGATGGAGTTGGTCATGAAACAAAAGTATCTTCATTCCGCGAAGTACTCTATTCCTATATCTCTTCTTCTCGCAACAGGCTGCATGGCACAGGGAATCAGCGAAGATCCCGTCAACCGCGGACAACTGTCAGTTCTCCAACCACTCAAACAGGGAGTCGTCGCGCCCGAAGTCGTCCGGTTTAATGAAGGCGTGTCCAGCACCGACGATTCTCTTTCTCAGAGCCATCCCAACCTGACTCTCTTTGGCGGCTTGGGCAACAATATTCTGAATAGTTTCGGCGGCGACAATTTGTATTATCATCTCGGTGCAGTGGCAGGAACAGCGCTAATTGTTCCAACAGATCTCGATTACAAACTCGAGCATTACTTCAACACTCATCCCCAGTATACCGGCTGGGCGCACGGAGTAGGCATCACGGGACAGGACCTTCCGTTTATTGTCGGCGGCGGATTGCTCGCATATGCCGAATTACAAAGCGACAATGAAGTACTGGGCGCCTCCTTCGCGGTCATCCAGGCGAGCCTCATAGCAGTCACTTACAACTCGATCCTGAAGGCTGTGACGGGGAGACCGGGTCCAAATTGGAAACAGAATTCTAACATGGAAGACCTGAGTGAGACATTCAGGTTCGGATTTTTTCGCGGAGGAATTTACTGGGGCTGGCCTTCAGGGCACACCGTAGCCAGCATGGCGGTAGTATCGGCGCTCACAAATTACTATCCCGACAAAACATGGCTGAAGATCGCGGGGTACAGTGTGGTCGCTTATACAATGGCGGCGGTAACCGCAAATAACAGAGGCGGGATGCACTGGTTCTCCGATGCCGTCGCAGGCGCACTAATGTCTTACACTATTGGTTCTACCGTCGGCAGTTATTTCAGGAGTGCTTATACTGGCGCAGTGTCACGCCCGAGCTCAGCTTCATTTCAATTATCACCGAGCATCTATCCTGCGGGAGTGAATCTGTCAGTGGCGTTCTGAACCGCTGATTCAGATCGCGGATTTCGCAGACCTCTTATTGTGAAACACTCGTCGGTAATTACGGATTGCCAACTTCGCTTTCGATCCCCTCAAGAGTGGCAGGCATATGAGCGCCGTTCGTGTTAGATTAAACACGAAAGAGTATGAGCCAGGGGGCAGAAAAAGATCTTCTAAATTCAGGTGAATCCAAGACGGGTGCACGTAAGAAGGATGGCTTCTTCTTTTGGGCTCCGCGGATGCTTACTCTCATGTTCGCATTTCTTCTGAGCCTGTTCGCGCTGGACGTGTTTCAGGAACAAAACGGATTCTGGTTGACCATTGTTGCTTTCGTGGTACACCTGGTTCCGGCAATTACAATCCTTGTTGTGCTGGCACTCGCATGGAGATGGGAATGGGTGGGGACGGTGATCTTTGCGCTTCTTGCGACAGTCTATATTTTGAAGACCCGGGGAATGTTCGTGATCGGAACTTACATTCTGATATCAGGTTCGCTGTATCTCATTGCGATTCTTTTTCTGATCAGCTGGATAAGGAACCGCATTCGGACAAGACACGACACAGTCGAGGCAGGATAAAGTTTTTATTTGATTTACGGAGCTCGCTAATGTCGGACTCCTGCCGGCTGAGGTTCTACTCAACGTCATACACTTTATCCGTCGGTCTCATGCTGTCGTATATTCGCTTGAGCGCGTCATAAGCTGCCTGGCTTCCCCGCTGAGTGCAGTCACGGTACAGCCTCACCGCTCTACCGATATCCTGGCCGATCCCGATTCCCTTTTCGAAGCAATATGCGAGCGCCAGTTGACCGATTAACGATCCCTCATCCGATCCTGCGAAGAGCGTCTGAATGGTATCGGTGAGCGATGCCTTACTGCTGTCTTCGAGTACTGCCGCTGCAGCAAGTCTGATTTCGGCGTCCCTGCTTCCATCAAGAACCGCCCGTCGCCACGCGGAAGCACCAAGCTGCGGATTCCGTGCGGTCCACTGACCAGTGTAGTAGCAGCGGCCAAGCTCGATAAGTGACGGGATATTATTGTGCTCTCCACCCACAACGAGAAGGTGGAACGCCTGGTCGTCAAGGAGGCGCCGGTCGAGGCCAAGCTCTGTCAGCCCTGCCCAGACGAACGCTGCGTCGTCGTCGCCCTTCAGTGAACGCGATGAAACCTCTTCCGGGAATCCTTTTTCTCTGAAGAGATTCCAGAGGAGGACAGGCGCACGGCGCGAATCCATTCTGGATGCTCGCATGTATTGCTCCGCTGCAAGTATTCTGTCGCGGGGGACGCCCACCCCTTCTTCGAAACATCTTCCGAGTACGGTGAGCGCTTCCGGGCTTCCCGCGTTTGCCGCTCGCACGATCAGGCTCAATGCAGTCGTGTCCGATCCTCCCTTTTCAAAAATCTCCGAGGCTCCAAGTGCTTTGCGCAGCTGTCCGCTCCCCTCGCGGAATGCTTCGTTCAGAAGTGTCAGATCGTCGACGTGAGCGGTCGAGTCCTGCCCGAAGTCGAGGTACACCGGTTCAAATGCCTGGACAGCTCCGGCAGACGATGAATCGTGCGATGATGAAACAGACTGCAATGTGTCGGAGGAATTTACACGGCGCGCAATTTCAGGAAGTACCTTTCGAGCCGGGTCGAACTTCGCATCTGCGGCAGCCTTGACCCAGCGGTACGCTTCCTGCCAGTTGCGAGCGACGACAAGATTGTCCGCGTAGAACAGACCGAGTGCGAACTCGGCTTCAGGCATATCGCTCTTCGCGGCGGCTTCGCATCGGCGAAACGCTTCGAACGGGTCCCAACTTACTCCCCATCCGTTGTTGAGAAAGACACTGTAGTTGTATTCGGCTACCGGCATATTCTGGTCTGCAGCTTTTTTTATCCAGTAAGCTGCGCGCGCGGTGTCCGCCGAAAACCCCTTTCCGAGAAGATACCGAAGACCAAGCTCATGCTGCGCCGCCGGATCTCCCGCGTTCGCCTTCCTGACGAGCATGAAGTCTTCCCAAAGTTGATACTCGACATCGGACGGACGAATCAGCTCGTCCGCACCAGGCGGATTATAATCCCGAAAGGCCGGACTATTAGCGTGCGACTTGTCCTGAGCCTCTGTACGACACGATGTTGACAAAAGGAGAACGAGCGCAGACAGGTATCTGAAGAGACGATATTTCATTTAGATAAAATATGCAAAATTCACATACCAAATCGACACACAAGAACGCATGCAGGTTTAATGGAAGCCCTGTAAAGAACGTGGTGTTTCATCTTGTAATAATAGGCCGCTCGACCAAGTTGGGAATTGTTCCCGGCTGCTCTTGTTTCCTCGTCGATTGCAAATATTCGCGCAGTGCGTCAGACCCATTGCACACGCAATCGTAACAACTATATAAACAGGTGGCATAATACTTCACTTCAAACTTTGATCAACCACGAATCTGTATAATCCCCTGCAAAAGCGGTATCGACGCAGTCGTTGCCGTTTTTGCGGGGCACCCTTTTCTTTCCGTTCACTTTCTTTTGGGTGAGCAAAAGAAAGTGAACAACTACGAGTTGATGAGTCTTAATGGCTCTTATGTACTTTCCTTTGTCTTGATATCCCGATCAAAATCGGGACAGGCGCCGGAAAGTGCCAAAGTCCGCCGAAGGCGGATCCGTCCTCCGGCGGAGAAAAATCAATCGTTCACTACACGAAACGTTTCGTGAAGTGTAGCTGTCGGAAAAAACAGTTGACAACTCAACTCGTTGAGCTGGAAATTTCCGCTCTGAAGAAACAAATGCCACCTTGCGGCATCCCGCATTATCTGCAATTAATATTAATGAGCGGGATAAACTAGGCGCCTTACGGCGCCGTCGGACAGTATTTGTTTTGTCGCTTCGTCATTATAGGCGTCAATAATGATGCGGCATCCCGCATGGCGGGACTTAAACCCACTCCGGAAATTTCTGCCGCTTCTACATTATGGTTTTATTTACGATGCGGCATCCTCGATCCCGCGGGCCGGGATCGGGACTAATCCCCATTTTTTCCGAAGGCCTCTTGGAGGATTCGTCTTACTGGTGCGAGAAGTTATCCTGGGAGAACTTGTTGAGATCATCTTCCCAAAAGGATCGTTGGTGCCTAATCAGTTCACGGAGTTCGAATTGAAGCACTGTCGTAATCAATTATTCCGCTAGGTAGATTAGCAAATGTCAAGACAAGAACCATCCGGTTAACCGAAAAGCCTTGAATGCAGTGTGATGATTTTACAGAAAAGAGGGAGATCTCGATCTGAATGAGTAATGCGAGCTCGAATTAGATCCTGAATCAGGATTGTCTCTTATCGATACCTGTCACGAAACATTTCGGAGGATCAAAAACCCAGCCGCGATTATCAGAGCCGCCCCGGTGACTCTGGGAATGAGTTTCTTCTCCTTGAAAATTCTTCTGCCCACATCCGCCGAAATCAACTACGACGTTTTGTTGTGGCTGTCTTCCCGCTTCAATCCTCCCGACATTAATCCGAAAACCACGAGCGCTATCGCGAATATCGCCCCACTTATGGGAATGGAAATTACCTTTGTCATCAAGAGTGCGGCCAATACAAGGCACACTCCGAGAAATGACCATCCGGCCGTCTTTTTATTCATATCGACTCCTTGTTAATGATGTAACACTACGAACTTATTGCCGTCTTCTGATGAAATTTTAGAAGCCATTTATTTCTTACCTTTGTCCACACAGAGCTCGCCAGAAAAATCGCCTTCCCTTTCGTTGAGTCCGATTCGAATACCACACTTGCGTTGTACGATACGATCGCTGCAGCCTCACTAATCATAATTATCTTGAACTCGGTCAATTCATAATCGAATGACTCACCCTGCGGTATCAGCGGCACAACCTCCGCCTTAGTGTATGTCCTGCCATCGGCCTCTACCGCAATGAAATCGTCCGTCATCGCGCTGTCGAAGTAGTCTCCGTTCTTCTCCTTCTCCATTTGCCATGAGTGCTTCTCGAGGCCGATCAGTAAGTTCTTGAAATCTGAGTCACCCGCGCATTCCACCGGTCTCTTTGAATCCTGACACATTGCGTGTGGGACGAGCGTGGTGAAGAGTATCGTCATTACAGTCACCGTTACGGCAACCAGTCTATCGCTGGAAGGAGAAGTCAGAAAATAGTTTCTCATATCATACCACCATGGAGGCAGCAGAACCACCTGTCAAATTGTCAATAGTTCTTTGTCTCGAATTCCGAAATCAGATTTGATTTGTCCTATGTATTTTTCATAGAGTCCGAAAAACTTTTTCTCGTTAAGCAAATCCAGTTTTTTCGACACTTCATGACACTGGATGATGTCGAGATGGGCATTGATCAATGTTGCGCTCATTGTATAGATCTCATGCGGCCTGACGGTCCCTTCATTACCGAGCACCACAAACGCCGGAGAGATCGATGCGACATCGGCGTGAACGAGAACGCTTCCGAACTTGTATATCGTGTCGTAGTAGTAGCTCAACCGGTACGAGCTGATGAGGTCGTTCTTATCTGCCAGCTTATCACGGCGCGCTACAATCTCTCCCGTGTTCATCTCGGACCACTTCCTGATAAAGCCGTTGCTGCCGAACCCGAAAGATTTTTCGGCGGTCGCGTCCATCTTCTCCAACAATTTCGGAAGACGGGTTCCCATCTCGGGGAAAAGAAGTTCGATTCCTTCTCTGATCATGTCGATCTTCTTAAGCGTCCGTCCAAAACCGGGATCCACTTTGGGAAGGAATGCAACGAACCTCTTCAACCCGGCTTCTTCATCTTCATGAATCAGGTATGAACAGATGATTAGCTGCTCGAGCCGTGTTCTCAGAAGGATCATTGCTTCGTTTGGTTTGCCCAGAGCGGCGAGAGTACTGATTGCAGAGCTGAGATTCATTGAATTCGCGAGGAGGAGATGGAAGACCCAGTTGTGCCCCGACCCTAAGACTTTTCGATTCTTCCGGAAGTTCGCCAGATAAATTCTATGGGCTTTCTCGGAGAACCTGATATAAGACTCGATATCTCCGCCGTTTTTCGATAACGCCTGATTGCCGGCATTGCTGCGACTCGCGACCATGAAGCTATTGCCTCCGACTTAGAATTCTAGGGAACGACGAGAGTACAAGAAACAGATAATGTCCCGTCTCTCTCATCGATCTTAAACGTTCAACGCAAAAACACGCCTCTTGAAAAAGCTAATCCGCGCGGTTCGGAAAATCAACTCGGTTCGCGGCAACACAACTTTTGTCGGGATTGGCATTTCACTGATGAGTCTCGGATCACTTTCGTTTGGACTGAAATTCTTTTTCCAACTTTTGCAGAGGAACAGATGAAGCTTTCGGGAGCACAAATACGCCGCCCTTATTCTTCACGGAGACATAAAGGTTATCGGTCTGTTTGTCCCAGGTGACGATTTCTACCATGCCAGATCCAGGGTGAGTTAGTTTAGTCCATGTCCTACCTGTGTCCAAAGATTCGTAAAAGGTGTTCACAGATGAGTATAGGAGATGGGTACCATGAACGGGGTCAGCTACCACAGTTAGCAGATTGTCGACATCCTCAGAATATGCCAACTTGTTCCATGTAGTACCTGCATCGTTACTGCTAAGCACGAAGCCGCGCATTCCAAGATAGATACGCTCGGGTTGTGCCGTCAATGCGATCGTGTAGACTGCATTGTCATAGTAAACGTGCGAAATGTCAAGCATGGGTATCCAAAGAGGTGATCCTCGATCTGTAGATTTGAGCAACATGGCGGGCACAATCACGGAGGCGCCACTCGCGCTGCTATTTCCTCCGGCGTAGATTACATTGAGATCGAGAGGGTCCTGCGCATAACAAATCATATGTGCGTAGTCGTTTAGAGTTGGAAGTGACATGACTTGCCAGACCAAGCCAAAGTTGGTCGATCTGTATATTCCATCATCTTCAGTGCCTGCCGCGAACACAGTCTCGGGCTGATCACTCAGCCCAAAGAGGGTTTCGCAACTGCTGTACTTGCCGCTGTCGGCTGGGATCACGTACGGCATGCTGAATCCAAACCCACTGTCAGACTTCATCCAAGTCCTCCCCAAGTTTGTCGATCTCACAATACCCGGCAAGTTAGTCTTGAGGTTGACAATCGCTGCAAGTATTTCGTTTTCATTGTGTACAAGGACGTCAAACACACCTTCGGTATTCAAACTGGAATCTCTCAGACCCACATACTCCCAATTGTCTGTGAGCGAGCTCTTAAGCTGCCGATACAGCCCATCGTTAGAAGCACACACATATACATAGCTCGAAGAAGTCCTTATATTCATGATCGGCCTCCCCGCGAAACCCAAATACATCCATTCCCCGTCCTTGATAGGAGGAGTAACCGGACTATTTGCACAGGACCAATTGAACATTATGAATGGAATCAGAGAGTAGATTATTCGCACCAGCAATCCTTCCTCATTTGACGATGATCGCATTCTCGCTCGATCTATTTTCGGAAAATACCTTCAGCCCAAAGCACGACCCAGAGAAACTTAAGCTGTCTCGAGG
This sequence comes from Candidatus Kryptoniota bacterium, assembly GCA_036567965.1. Taxonomy (NCBI): domain Bacteria; kingdom Pseudomonadati; phylum Candidatus Kryptoniota; species Candidatus Kryptoniota bacterium. The sequence continues at coordinate 99,720 of DATCTN010000027.1, read as the reverse complement.
TTAGTGTCAATCGAGAGAACGTGGAGGTGAGTCAAATCTCAGTTGGATGGATTGGAGCGATTTGCTGAGGCCAGCAGCTCACGCCAAAGCCCTGCAAATCTTCCCGATCCTTTTTGCCATCGCCATGATAGTAAGGATAGGCGGATTGCCGAGCGACTCTGGAAACAAACTTGAATCGCAAACATAAACATTCCCCGGAAGAGCTCCGTGATGGAAACTCCGCGATTCATTTTCGGTCAGAGGAAGCATTCCCCCCGGGTGTCCCGCGTTCAGTGTTCCGAGAAAAATCTCATCGTCATTTATCCCAACGCGATGCAAGATTTCCGTGCAAAGCTCCGTGCCTTCATCAAGAACCCGCCAGTCTTCAGCCGAAAGGGTTTTGTCGACTCTCCTGCCCTGAACCCCGCCACAATTCGTGTCGGCTATTTTTATCATGATACTGTAAATATTCTTCGCCGGGTATTTCCATCTTCCGTTGAAGAAGTAACTCAGGAAATCGAAGTAAGGTGATATTATAAAATTCTCGCGTTGAACGACGAACGGCATAGGTATCTCCGTATCCTGGCGCGAGTCGTCCCATCTTGCCGCGACACAAAGGACCGGATCGACGAAGAGCCTGTCCACGCATTCCAATCCGGAATTCCTCAATATTCCCGGGGTGCCCAATCCGCCGGCGGCGACGACGACCAGGTCGGCGGGTATGAATCTCCGGTGCCACCCGTTGCTCGCCTCAACTCCCGACGCCTGTCCATTTCGAACCACCAGTCTTTCGACTTTGCAGTTCGACACGAGCCGCGCGCCTCTCGCGAGAGCATCATCCAGAAAATATCTGCTGTCCCATTTCGCTCCTCGAAGACATCCGAATATACATCTCCCACATGCCGCACACTTTTCCCGAAAAGCCATCTTGGGTGTCGGTTCCGGCTGAAGTCCCATTTTCTCGCAGATGTCATAAACCTTTCTCGTGTTGGGGTGCCATCGTTTCTGATGATCGGTCGAAATCGGAACCTCATTTGCCAGCTCGTCGAACTCCTCATCCAGGTTTATCCCGATCGCCTTCAGTGCTTCGTCCTCTCTGAGCGCGTTGCCGGTGCATATCGTCGTGGTGCCTCCAAGGCCCCTTCCGTTTACGAGGACCATGTCCTCCGCGGTCTTCCGTATTCTCATCGGTGGAAAAATCAGTCCCGCCATTCTTTCATCCAGCATCAGGCCGCTTTTCTTCAGTTTGTAAATCGACTGGAGGTTAACGGACATCGGAACAAATGGCTTTCCCTCTTCGAGAACCGTCACATCGAATTTTCCCTGAAGTTCTTTCGCCGCTGTCGCTCCGCCAGCGCCGCTGCCGATGACGACCGCGCGTTTCATACCTGCTCAACCTCTTTCGACAAACATGCTTCACACCTCTCGCAACCGTCGGTGATCCTCCTCGAGAATTCGAGTCTTCCGCCGCCTGAAAGTCCTGCCAGGAGCCCGTCGTCCAGAGATGAGATTATACCGCAAACTGCAGGGGAATAAAATGAACTGAAGAAACAGCTGCGAACCAACACACGTCCATCCTGGCCTCCGTCAAAATCGATACCGAGGATCATATATACGATCCTGCTTAACTCCATGACGTCCTTCATTGTTTTGACATGAAATTCGCTCCTCAAGTCCTCGCCCAGCCGGTGCGCATTATTAAATAGCCGGAGCTTTGCTTCGACACCTTTTCCATTTCGGAGGGCAGCTTGAGCACAATCCCTCGTGAAAATGGCATATCTCGAAAGACTTTCTCCGAGACTCAAGCCGTTCATTTCGGGAGGCTGGGTGTCAAATGCTTCTGCTGTAACTTCGGTCAGCTCCCTCAGCCGCCTTTTCTTGACAAATCGTGGGAGATAGAAGCCGGCGATCTTCAGTTTCAATTTCAATTCGACTTACCTCTCAACTTGAGGTACAGAATCACGGCAATCATTCCAATCGAACCATCGATTACGAAATTGACAATATAGATTAGATAGTGAGCGTGTAATATGAAAAACAAAATCGATATCACCGAGGACGCTGACTTCGCGTGCGCGAGAAGGAGCGGGAGCGTTGAATTGGCCGGTTGTCGAAACATCATGAACGCAACGACGCTGACCAGATACATATAGCCCACACACAGGATCAGAAAGAAATTATGATCCACGAGAGGGGCCTGAGGTAAGCCGAGGGGAGGCGAGAAGAAATTGAAAATGGAGATGACGCCGTCAGGGACGAAGGCAAATAGTAGTCCGACAATGGCGAAGACGATCGCCAAAATGATGCCGAATAGTTTGTATAACTTCATCCCCCGATTCCCTCCAGGCGTCGAGACACCCTTTTGTTCATGCTCTCCTTTCGTGTGCGGCCGCCGTAATACAACTTGAAGAACGCCGAATAATTTTCGAAGACGACCTCATTCATCAGCTTCGAGCTCTTTTCCGCGGACAGGATTTTGCTCCCATCGGAATATTTCGCAAGGAGTTTATAGTTCCTGTTTATGAAACACGAATTATCGGATGGGAAGTAAGATTTCATCCTTCTGAAAATGTCACGAACGCTTTCCTGATGGATGTTCCCGAAACTCATCGGTGTGAATACGCACGGGCTCACTTCTCCGAACGCGTCGACATAAACCATTTTATGCCCGGCATTACAGCCGAAGCATTCTCTCCCTTCAAAGTGGCCGAGATAGTTGATCGTCATCCCTCCCGACTTGTTGTATTCATCCTGCATCGCCACGAGTCGCAGCCGGTCTTCGTCATTTATTACCATGTCTTCGCGCCAGAAAGTTTCGGTTGTCGGTTTGGCTTCGCTCAGCCATGCCTCGTGAATATTAAGTGTCTCGAGGAACCTGATGAATTCCAATGCGCCGTCCGTATTGATCATCTCGGGAGAAAGTACCGCAGACACGCCCACATCCATGTCCCCCAGGTTTCTGAATGTCTCTATGGCTTTTATAGCCTGCTTGAACGCACCCGGATATCTTCTTCTCGCGTCGTGAACTTCCTCACTCCAGTGATCGAGACTTACCGACACTGAGAACAGGCCCGCGTCACGCAGTCTCTCCGCCAATCCGTCGGTCAGGCCGCAGCCGGTTGTGAATAATTTTACTGCGCAGTCGCCCGCGATGTCATTAACGATCTCAACTATATGCGGATTCAGAAGCGGCTCACCTCCGGTCAGACCTATCCATACCACGCCCATATCCTTGAGCTCTCGCGCAACACGGCGGATAGTGCTCTTATCCATCACCCTGCCGCTTCTGTCTTTGTTATAACAGTAGTCGCAATTTTGAGGACATGAATTTGTAATGGCAATTTGCGCGTGAGACGGTCCGGTCGTCTTTTCGATTAGATGCGAGCGGACAAACCGGGAATACGCGGCGCTGTTCAACGGCGGAAGATGTGAATGCAGAATCAGATTCTTCCCTACTGTCCTGACGCGAAACTTGTTCATGTAATCGCACATGAATTTGGTGATGGACGGTCTCACGCGAATCATGGCGGGATTTGAAATGAACACCCTTCCCATAACCAGCAGATTTCTCAAGACAGATTGCATTCTCAAGATGAAATCTCCTCAAACTCAAACTTCATCAGAATTCGGCTTCGATTCCGATAACCGGTAGGATGGTGAACTGGTACACGTTCTGTTGCGTACCGTCCGAACTTTCGCGAGTTCATAATCATAAGCGGCTCGCCTGTCTTCGAGTCAGCAATTTTCCCTGTAATTGTTCCGGTTTGAGAAGAAACGTCGGTTAAGCCCGGTAGAAGCACGAAAAACGCCGCAAGGACAGTTTTCGACATCATTTTTCCTTTTCACAAATCGCGAGTGCCCGAAGCGGAGGTCAGCACGAAGGGCCTCCAGAAAACCACATACAAAATCTACTACGACTAGGAGAAAGAAGAGTTTCGAGAAGTCAGGAGCCCTAGATCAAATTATTCCCCGCGCACTGAAAATCCGCCCGTGATTCATCGGTAGAATTCGCCGGCCGCTAATCTTTCCAACTTTTTATTTTGTCGCAATGATAGCACTTGCCGTTATGGACGGATTTCAATCCTTCACACTTAGAGCACCGATACTTCTCATATTGATTCTCAATGAACTCCACCAGGCCTTCGTCTCTTATTTCATTTAAATTTTCTATCATGCTCATTGAGTAATTCTTACGATACCGGGTGTCGAGATGCACAAGTTTTTCGCAAGGAAAAAAGTCGCAATCGTAGCAGAATTCTATCTTGCCTTTGATCATCCTGCGGCTGTTTCTGCATTTCTTCTTGATGAGAGCACATTGCCTGTTTCTCGGTCGGCAACCCTCGCAGTAAATAATCCCCTTTTTCTTGGGTGTTTTGTTCAGCCATGCGAGATACGCACCGCAAATTGCGCAGTTCATTCCGCAAGGCGCAATCAACTCAGGGTGAATGTTACGACTCATTTTTTCCAGCATGCCTTAGTGAAAAGCTAGTCTCGCAACCCAAAAGAATCAACCGGGTTCAAGATTCACGCACAGCCCTGATGGCTAAGCCGGCTCAATCGTCATCGGACAAGTGCAGACGATCTTGTTACGTACCCGGCTGCTCATGAGTGAGACAATGAAGAGTCCCCAATCCCCAAACGAGATCGAGCGCGTGGATCCCTATGACAGGACGGTCAGTTACAATTTCAGAAATAATCCCGATCGCTCTCTTGTCGTTTGGATCGTCGAATGTCGGAACGAGCACCGCCGAATTACAGAAATAGAAGTTGGCGTAGCTGGCGGGGAGTCGCTGCTTTTTGAAAACTACCGGTTCCGGCATAGGAAGATATGCAACGTCGGCTTTCGATCCGTCCTCGAGCTTAAACCCCTGGAGGCGCTCCCGGTTTTCTTGAAGCGTCCTGTAGTTCTCGTCCTTAGGATTGGATTCCTGCATAAGAAGAAGCGTTCGTGCGTTCACGAACCTGCACAGATCGTCAACATGGCCGTGGGTGTCGTCGCCGGCTATGCCCTTCCCGAGCCAGAGAACATCTGTCGCTCCAAGATATTTTTCAAAAACTTTTATGTAATCCATCCTGGTGAATCCAGGATTCCTCACCTGGACTTTTCCATCGAGAAGACATTCCTCCGTTGTAATCAGTGTTCCTTTGCCGTTGTAGTCAATGGATCCGCCTTCAAGGATGACGCGACTTGCATTGTGCTCAGGCGTGAACGACCGCAGTCTCGTTTTCTTCGCGATAAATTCGGGAAGCCGCCGGTCCTTTTTGTAGTTGGAATACTTTGCCCAGCCGTTGAAGCCGAGGTTTACCTGCGCCAGCTCGTGCGAGCTTCTGACAAACTGCGGCCCCGAGTCGCGCGTCCATCCCCTGTCGGTCTTGCAGACAAAGAACTCGAGGTTATCTGCATCGACATTCGCAGATTTCAGAACAGCGACCGCCTGCTTCTCATGCTCCTTCGACTCGACAACGATTCTCGCTTTCTCGCCGACTGAAATCCGCCGCACAATCTCCGCATACACCCATGGTATCGGTGCAAATTTTCCAGGCCAGTCGCTTTTGTTATGCGGCCATCCCAGCCACGTTGCCTCATGAGGTTCCCACTCTGCAGGGAGCCTGAAGCCAAGATCGAAGGGATAAATTTTAGAGACGTGTCGGTGCATGAGATGAGTCAATTATCAAAAGTCAATGGTCAAAACTTCCCCCACGTTCATAAAATTCTGAATTCCGATATTGATATTTGACTTTTGAGATTCGAATTTGCGAACCATCATTTCTCCAGAAACCTCTCATTAATTCCATCGTACGCATCTGTTCGCCTGTCTCGTAAGAAAGGCCAGTTCTGCCTTATGTATTCGATCCTATCCGGATTGATTTCCGCGATAAGTATTTCCTCTTTATCGACGGACGCCTGAGCTATCACAACGCCTTGTGGATCTGCCACGAACGATTGGCCCCAAAATTCTATGCCCGGACTTTTTTCGTCCGGCTTCTCGAGTCCGACACGATTAACCGCAGCGACATAAACACCATTAGCGACCGCGTGACCTCGCTGAATAATCTGCCACGATTCGAATTGGGCCTTACCGTGTTCCGCCTTTTCCCGAGGATGCCATCCGATCGCAGTAGGATAGAATAGTATGCTCGCGCCCTTAAGCGCCGTGATGCGGGCCCCTTCGGGATACCATTGGTCCCAACAAATGAGCGTGCCGATGTTTCCATATTTGGTCTTAAAAGATTGAAACCCGAGATCGCCCGGAGCAAAATAAAACTTTTCATAGAACGCCGGATCGTCTGGAATATGCATCTTCCTGTAACGTCCCGCGATTTTTCCGTCCGCGTCAATCACAACCGCAGAATTGTGATAAACACCGATCGCACGCTTTTCAAACAGCGGGACGATCACGGCAACCTTGTCCTTCTTTGCCGCGCGCGATATCGCTGCGGTCGACGGACCGGGAATCTCTTCCGCAAATTTGAAATTCGTGATGTCTTCTGACTGGCAGAAATATCTTGTCCTGAAGAGTTCAGGAAGACAAATTACCTGGGCGCCCATCTTCGATGCTTTTCCAATCCACGAAACGGCTTTCCTCAGGTTTTGATCAGGGTTTTTGTCTATCGACATCTGCAATAACCCGACCGCAAACTTCTTCTGAATTTCTTTAGATTTATTCCTATTCATTTCCGGTCTCGCTCCGAGTAAGAAAACTCAGGATAAAAATACGAAATGTGGTCCTAATGTCAGTAAGCTCATGACAGCCGAAAGTAATAATTTCCGCGAAATAATTCCGATGAGCTTCTTCCGCACGAACTTTCACGATTTTCCGGAAAGAGCAATATCCATAGACTTGTCAAGGATCTTCCATATCCTTTCGATCCATTGCTCGTGTTCCGGTTTCATAAGGACCGAACGTAAGCAAGTTAGAGTATTCGCATCCTTCCTGACACCAAGCGCGTCTAGATCGAAGAAACTCGCTGGAAGATCCACCAGGGCAATGTGTAGACTTTTTTTCGCAGCTTCATTGAACACGGAACGAGAGAGTCCGGATATTTTCTCTGTGTTTTCCGCGAAAGGTGCCCAGACAACTATGTCAAGTTCCGGCGGGAACGCTGTAATAAATCTTTTGTCGGAGTCAAGTTTCTGAAACAAATTCAGCGCGGCACTTCGGCCCGCTTCGAGCGACTTCGAGAACTCTCCTCCTCGTTTCAACGGGAGAAATTTCTGGGTCGCCCACAAAGCGACGGCACTTGCGCCGGCTCTCGAGCATTCAAGGCTGATCTCTCCGAGATGGAGGTCGGCTGACGTGAAATAAGTATAAGGCGAATTGTGCTTGTAGAACCGGGCCACGGTCGGGTCCCTGAAAATGACGCAGCCGCACCCATAAGGCTGAAGTCCGTGCTTATGCGGGTCGATGACGATCGAGTCGACATCATGAAGTCGCGTAAAAGCATTGACAGCATCTTGCTCGAGATTACTTGTAAGAATGAAATAGCCGCCGTACGCGGCGTCGGCGTGAAGTCTGAATCCGTATCGATCTTTCAATTCAAGAATTCCGGGAAGAGGATCGACCGATCCGACTGCAGTTGTGCCGATCGTCGCGACTACAGTCCCGACATCTCCGCCTTCAAGGACTTTCTTCAATGCCCCGATATCCATTCTCCCCTTGCTGTCGGCCGGAATGGTTTCAAAATTTAGCCCGAGAACTCCGCTTATCCTTGAATGTGTATAGTGTGCCTGATCTGAAGCGACGATCTTCTTGCCTGGGTTTATCCGTCCCGCGACCCAGAGAGCTTCTAGATTGGCCATAGTTCCACCGCCGGTCAGATGCCCGACGTGAGAACTCCAGCCGAACATGTTCGCCAATTCAGCAACCGCCTCTTTTTCCATTTGGGAACTCGCGCGGCCGCCATCAAGAGCATGATTATTCGGGTTGATCCACATTGAAAGCATGTACGCAGCTCTTGCGATCGGATGCGGCGGCTTGAGCATTTGCCCGGCATATAAGGGATGGAAATAAGGATAGTTGTCTCTCATCCTCTCTGCGATTTGCATCAGTGTCGACCGAAATCGTTTGGCTTTTCCGGACCGCGTGGCAACAACCGGGAGGCCCGAGAACCCTTTTTCGATTGAGTCGAGAGCTTCCTCAACTATCTTCAGCGACTCCTTCTCGAATAGATTTCCATCCGAAGGTTTTTGTCCCACCTTCTTCTTCCTAGGGGTAATAATTTTCCTGCCCGTTCCAGCCATTCTGTTAGTGCTCTCGCGGATTAAGGTCGAAAATGAAATTCTTGATCACGATGCAATTTAATTCATGGATGAAATGGAATCTACAATAAACCGGTAGTGGGCTACTTTCAAAGGGAAGTGACATTGACAAATTCTCTCACTGTCATTCCCGTCCGACCGCAGGATCGGCGGCCGGATCGTAGGGACGTGCTCTCAGCGGGAATCTATCTCCGTTCTTCACCATGGATTCCCGATAGGAGCGTTCGGGAATGACATTTGTCTTTTTTTTTGAACGCCGTAGAATACTCAACGATGGGACATTTCAGTAGCGTCAAAATAGTCCATCACCCAAAAACCGGGAAGGGAGTTGCAGCACAAGGGCGAAAAACGCAGAAGCCCTCCGGCACGAACACGCTTTTTGGCGTGCTCAAGCCGAAGGACACCGCTCAAAAACCTTAATTGAAAATTCTATCGATCAAGTCCTCGAACCACCTGCCGAAATTTCTCACTGCTCTATGGTACTTCGCGTAGTGCTGCCTTGTGACCAGTCCGATTGGTCCCTCATATAAACCTCCGCCCTGCCAGCAATCATATACCCGAACCGCAAGTACATTGTCCTTATCGAAGTGCACCACTCCCGATGGGATCATGTAAGCCCGCAGCTGCGTGTACTCGTCGGAGTCAGTTCGCCGAACCGGTGTCGTGGGCATGTACCCTGTATGACCAATCCGCACGCCATTGAGATACGTTTCATCAAAGTCATCAATTTTTCCGACGAGCGCGATTAAATCCTGCTCGGAGAAACTCGATGGGACCTTGAACTTAACGCGGTACCATGCATAGCCATCGTAGTCCCTGAAGCCCTGCGTTTCCCAATATGCAGGGACGCGGACATTCTTCCAGTCTTTGTCGTCATAAGACTCTTCCTTCCACTCAGCTTCGTCTCCGGTTTTGAATTTCCAAACAGCAGGTAACCTGAGGTCTGAATCGACAGAATAACGATTTTCATATATGCCGATGCGTCCGCTTATGATGCCGCCCGATCCCTGATTGTCATAAACGCGAACAGCAATAACGTTGTCGCCGTTCGGTCTGAGCAAGTCATAAGGAATTGGGTAATGACGGGAAAAATTATAAGCGGTTGAATAATTGGGAGGAAAGCCCCCCATTGTACCTATCAACTGTCCGTTCAAATATGTTTCATCAACGTCGTCGACCGCGCCGAGGTCGAGAAATAAGTCGTTCGATTCCCAATCACTTAAGGCCGTAAAATGTATACGGTACCACGCGTACCCATCGTACCCCGGATATCCTTCTTCTTCCCAGCTTGATGGGACTTCAATCTCCGACCACCGGCTGTCATCAAATTTCGGATCAGCCCAGCGTTGGTTGTCGCCTAACTCGAATTTCCAATCTCTGCACAGGTTGTAAAGGCGGTGAGTGTCATCTGCCATGGCATTCCCGGAGGATCCCACAAGAGACAAATAAAGCAGCCCGGCCAGAAAAGCGGTTAGAAATCCCGATTTCATTGCAACCTCCCTTTAACTTAGTTCAGCCCTGACAAGTATTGAAGCAAACACCGGCGACGTTTCCATTCGAACAAGTAAGAAAAATGCGCCTAATGGGTTCTTTATGGATGATCTCTTAGAATCTCGACAGCCCACATATTCAAATTACGCGTGCAAAAAAGATTTGTTCCGGTATTCGGTCGATCAAGAACCGAAATGTGGTCGCTTTTGGTTTTCTCTACCAGGTTCCGGGCGCGTATGGAAACTTAAGGCTCTCATAGTACCCGAGAGTCTTGTCGGGTTTTTCGAGATCGTCAAGTAAGGGGAGATGGGAAAATGTCTGGAAGTAAAGAACACACGCATTCCTCCACCAGAGGGCATCGTTAACCTGTATCTCGAGGAGCATCTGCTCATCGTGCCACTCCTCGTAATCGATCCTTCCCTTCAGTGAATTCCAGGTATTTAAAATCGACCGCGTACTGTCGACCCCTGCGTAATAATATCTACAGATCTCATTCCACAGAGTGTTTCCGGATTTCATCCTGTAATTCCACGCGACATGATTAAACCAGAGTAGAAATTGGAGCGGGCATTTGTCAGGAGAACCGAATTCATCTCTCAGCAGAATATTGTATTGCGACACCTCATTGCTCCCCGATAGAGTGCGGTCGAATCCGACGCCCATGCTGTCAGCCCTGTGATAGTATGTCGAATTCCAATCCGGATGAGGAGAATAATCTATCCACGGTCCCGGTCCGTAGTGATTATCGTATCCGAAGATCATGTTGAGCCCCAGCGGGTCCATGTAATTTACAACGTCTTCCCTGGATTGCATCATGATACCTTCGATCGAGTTAACGAGCTCGCTTTCATTTGAGAACGTCATCCTGATCCATTCTTCAGCGATTTGTTGGGATGTCAGGTCATGGTCCCAGGCGAGACGTCCGAACGCGTACCAGCTTGACTGCCCGAAAATGTTGCCGGTCCAATTTCTGTCGGCTCCAATATTTGAGACTCCTGCGATGCCTGTCAGCGAATGTCCGTCCATAGACCCGTCGACGACGCTTGCCACAGTCGATCCCTTTCCTCTCGCATAAGTGTCCGACATTAACGTTTCCTTGAAAAGCGGCGCGAGATAAACGGTGCTCGTGCCCTGGCCGAGGTATTCCATCGTGATTTGGAACTCCATCATAAGATTTGTCGCGGGCATTGCGCCGAACAACGGGCTGAACGGTTCACGAGGCTGAAAGTCGAGCGGGCCGTTCTTTATCTGGAGAAGAACGTTGTCCGCAAATTTGCCGTCAAGCGGTTTAAATATCTCATATGCCTGCCGGGCGCGATCCTTTGCGTCGTAAGAATAAACGAACGCCCTCCACATCACGATTCCGCCATAAGGCTTCACTGCCGACGCGAGGAGGTTCGCACCGTCCGCCTGCGTCCGCCCGTAATCTTCCGGTCCCGGCTGGCCTTCGGAATTCGCCTTTACCAGAAACCCGCCGAAATCGGGAATGAACGAATATATTTCTTTCGCCTTATCGTTCCACCATCTTTGCACCAAGGAGTCGCTCGGGTCCGCACTCTTGAGTTTCCCAAGAAGTATCGGCGCGTCAAAGTTAGCACACAGATATACCTTGATGCCGTACGGACGGAAGACATCTGCCAGTGCAGCAACTTTCACGAGATATTGTTTCGTGAGAATGAGCGGGTCGGCGTTCACGTTGTTCAAGACCGCGCCGTTTATTCCTATAGAAGCGTCGGCTCTCGCGTAATCGATGTATCGCTGCTTTATAAAGATCGGAAGTGTGTGCCAGTCCCAGATCGAAAACCCGGCATAACCTCTTTCAACGGTTCCGTTCAGGTTATCCCAATGGTCCAGGATTCTCAATTTGATTTTCGGTTGCGAGATAATGTCGAGATTGGAGATATCCTGTTCAGTCTGAAGCAATCTCAAAAAGTGGAAAGTACCGTAGAGCACACCGATGTCGCTGTTCGCCGTAATTACGGTTACACTTTTTCCGCTGATCTTCGATGAGAGAATTATGAAACCTTCAGGTCCGATCTTCGCTATCTTGTCTGCTATGCGAACATCAGAAATGAGGGTTGAGACTTTGTACTTTCCGACGATCAATTCGCCGTTTGTGATCGGTCCTTTTGTCGTCGGGATTTCTTGACCAAGTAAACCTTCGAGGGCGGACTTCAATTCGTCATTAGCAACATCCATTGTCGGCGAATTGCCTTCCACCATCCACGACTTTATCGTCGCTCTGTATTGATGCAACATTTTCGGATTTGAAACCAGATCGTATCTCAGCCAAAGTCTGTACCCCTCTCGCGCATCCGAGGGTCTGCTGGAAATGGCAAGAGCAAGTAGGACGATCAAAAAAAAGAAAACATTTTTCATTCCACATCCATCCACTTTTCGATTTAACTTAAATGCTTTGTGACAAATTCCCCAACGATTAGCGGCACGGAAGTAGACATGAGCAGTCGGGCGATCGGCATTCATCGTCCTTCGGGTTCTGAACCTGTAACCATCTCAGTTGGAAAACCAGTTGCGTGGGAAACAAGCGTATTCTGTATTTCCGGGAGGGCGTCCAGAGAGGGAAAAAAAGGCGCCGCTCACTTTGAACTGTGGCTTGGATGGTTTGGTCTTGTGGAGGCCTTTTTTGCAGCAGCGCCTTTCCTTACCCCGATAAATCAAGATAGGGCTGATGTATTAAGGTTCTGTGAAGCTGACTTTAAGATGACGGGAAATCTAGGTTAAGGACATCGAGACAGATCTAGTGATGGGATCTATTGGCCGGCTAGTGCCTCTCCTTTCGGACCTGGACACCTGAGGCCATTTCCCTTTTGTACACTAACCCGTTTACCCACGCGGAGATTATTACGAGGAACCCCAGAACAATAATCCAGAACATCTGGAACCATCCTCCGGCGAGCATTATGAGAAATCCTATCGAGCGAGCGGTGTCGCTACCGCGCCCCATGTATCGCTTGACGTAACGGCCGAACGAGGAATCCTTCTGCTTTTCAAAATCCATTGTCCTGATCATGAAGAATGAAATTGTGAGAGAGGGGACGAATGCGACGATGAGTCCCGCAACAATCAGGTGGAGCCAGAACAAATACACCGCGGTGAATGCCGTCACGACATCGCTTACCATTTTGAACGGATGGATCTGGTGATAAAGGGTCTTGTCAAATACGTTCATTTTCTAACTCCCCGAGGAGCCGGTCGCATGCTTTGCCCGGGTCCCGTTGGTATGGATATCTCGCTTCAATTTCTCCCAGTCTTTCTTGCGCATCCTTACTTTAAGATGAAGACTTTCGGCGCTCTCGCCGGGAGTATCGGATGACTCCACAAGCTCGGCAACAGAAAGAATTTTCGCGAGCTTGTCGGATTGCGTGGGCCTTATCCTGAAGGATTTCTCGACGACGTCGGAGCCCATGATGTGAAGCATTTCTTCTTTGAGTTCATTGATGTTGATACGTCGCTCGGCGGAAATCGCTACAGAGTTCTCTTTGTATTCGTTCAGCACGCTTCTGACGACTCCAAAATTCGGTACCCGGTCTATCTTGTTAAAAACCAGGATGGACGGTTTGTCGCCGCATCCAAGCTGGCGCAGTGTATCGATAACCACCTCTATCTGCTCACGAAAAGAGGGCGCCGATACATCAACGACGTGAATTACATAATCGGCGAACGCGACCTCTTCGAGAGTCGACTTGAACGACGCTACCAGATCGGGCGGAAGTTTTCTGATGAATCCGACGGTATCCACAAGCAGACACCGGATTGAGTTCGTGAGAAAAGTCTTCCTCGTGAAAGTGTCCAGAGTTGCAAAGAGCCTGTTTTCCACGAAAGTCTCAGCGCCGCTGAGCGCTGTCATCAGCGTCGATTTCCCCGCGTTGGTGTAACCGACAAGTGCAAATTTCGGCAACTCGTTTCTCCTCGCGCGGCGGAGATCGCGTTGATCCGAGATAGCATCCAGTTTTTGCTTGAGTGTCGAGATGCGTTTCTTGATGATTCGCCTGTCGACTTCGATCTGTTTCTCGCCCGGCCCCCTCGTGCCGATGACTCCATATTGTTTCGAAAAGTGAAGCCACTGGCCCGCCAGTCTCGACATGTTGTATTTAAGCTGTGCCATCTCAACCTGCAGTTTGGCTTCCCTTGTTCTTGCACGCAGGCCGAATATATCGAGTATCAAGCCGCTGCGGTCGAGGACTCGGCGGTCGATCGTGTTCTCGAGATTTCTTATTTGAACTCCGGTGAGATCCTCATCGAATATGACAAGATCGATGTTTTCAGACCCGCACATTTGTCTGATCTCTTCAGCTTTTCCCTTACCGATGAAATGTGCTGGGTCGGGCGATTGGCGCTCCTGGACAACCTTCCGGACGACCTTGGCACCCGCTGTGTCCGCAAGAAGAATCAGTTCGTCGAGATACTCGTCGACCTGACCGCGCTCCGAGTTCTTGAATGCCACCCCGACGACAAGCGCTCGCTCATTCTTTCCGTTCGTCTCAATCAAACTAATTTATCGCACCTTCCTTTTTCCCAAACACGCATTAATTTAATCAGTTCCTTCAAAAAGTCTTCATTCTTGAAACCACAATTTCGAGAACCAGAAACAACAGCGCGGCACCGGCGAAGAAGGAAGAAAGATCCATCCCGCGCCGAAGTCTTTCTATACTTTGAACAGCGTTCTTGTCGGCGTCCACAACGAACACATTCTTCTCTGAAAAGCCGAGCGCCTTCGCGAAATCAAGAATCTGTTCGGAGGATGCCTGCACGAGATCGGATTCCCTCGGATCCACGTTGACTGAAAGCTCCGTAAGCGTATCATTGCCTGCGAGGAGATAAGTACCCAGTCGTTCAAGTCTGGGAAATGTGAACCGGGCGGCTCCACCCAAGTATTGCGGGACCATGTCGGTCCTTTCCCCTACGGGTGAAATGAGCGACGCACTTTTGATCCCGCCGACCGTGTAAGTATAAGACTCCCTTCCGCCCGCGAAAGCACGCAGGGGATTATGGCTGATTGCGGACGAAAAGAATAGTGCGCGCTGCATAATCACGGGGAAGAAGGGAGAGAGTGGAAGGTTAGAAGCCGAAGTATCAGCCTCTGATGCAATGACGAAAACGAAACCGCTCCCGACGTCGCGGCTAATCAGGAATGGCATTTCCGATGCGCTCATGAGAACGTGAGCGAAAGGATTCGGCTGGATGTTGACGCCGCTGAAGATCTTTGTAACGAGATGAGCTTTTATCTCGTCGACATTCCCGGCAGAACTAAATATTCCGGCGAAGAACTGGTCCGCAACGTCTATCTTATCGACGCTCCTAAAATTTCCGACGGGGCTCGAGAAGACCCCCGACACACTGCCGGTGTTCAGCTGTGAGAGCAGGTCCCTGAAAAAACTCAGCTGCGGCGCGGACGGCCCGAACAGGGCAAGCCCTCCTCCTGCCCGGACATAATGAATCAACTTTGACTGAAAATCCTGGCCCGGGGCGTATGACTCGACAACGATGGCATCGATCCCTGAAAGGTCGGTGTAAATGAACTGACCGGGCTTCACTGTTTTCAGCTCGACGGAGGTTGAACTGTCCACGAGAGCCCTTGCTGCCGTCGACACGAAATCGTCACCTGCCGACGAATCGGCACTAACGATCAGCACATTTAATTTCCTTATTGCGAATATTGAGAAGTAATATGTATTGTCGGTCTGGATAGAATTATCGTCTACCGCGACGTATCCTGAATGATATCCGCTTGAAGTCAGCGTGTACGCAAGGTTGACTCCACGCGAGGCGCCCGCCGGCAAGTCGACGACGGACTGAGACACTTTCCTTCCGTCCAGATACAGACTTACGAGCACTGCGCTCTTGTCCGTGCCATCATTATTCGTTACTGTCGCCTGAACGACAGACGGAGCATTTACCTCGACTACAGGATCAACAAGTTTGACGTCGCGCACCGATAAATTGTCATTCGGACTTTCTTCAGTCTTCAGGAAAAATATTCTTGTCAGAGGTGCGTTGATCCCACCGGCCAGTTTCGCAAATTCAGTTCTTTGAAGATCGCCAACCAGGTAAATCTCCTTATTAAGCGAATTCGATGCGGAGAGCTTCGACAAGGCTGCAATGATCGCCGATGTATAACTGTTGCTCACGTTCGACGGAACCGACCTGGAAATTTGAGCCACTAACGCTCGCGAACTTTCGACGGACTGAAGTGGAACGGAGTCCATCGCGCCGGAGGTAAACATGAGGCCGACATCGTCGCCGGAGTGGAAACTTGATGCGAGATTTACCGCCGTGCTCCTGATCTGAGATGATATTTCTCCGTATTCGTTTCGTGCGGAGGTGGATGGTGAATCATCAACTATTATTTCGGCCGAAGTTTTTCCGTTCCCCGCTGTGAAGCCCTTCAACGCCGGCCTGGCAAAAGCAAGTACTAGCGACGCAACCGCGAGAGACCTGAGGATCAAGAGGAGATAATCTCTGAGTTTGACACGCCTTGCAGAAGCATGCTGAATCTCTTTCAGGAATCTCACAGAAGAGAACTCTACCTTGCGAAGCTTCTTGAGCTGCAGTAGGTGAATGAGTATCGGGATGCCGGCTGCTACAAGTCCGGCGAGGACGAGTGGATTAAGGAATGTCATTTATTGCGGCCGGAGTCACGCCGCGGATTCCAGGGAATTTCTTTGACCTCGTCGCTCTTATTTGCAAATCGTGCAAGAACGAAGAGGAGATCCGAAAGGCGGTTGAGATATACAAGCGTCTCTCGGGAGACTTCTCCATTGCCTTTCAATGGAGCTACTTTTCGCTCGGCTCTCCGGCAAACTGTCCGTGAAAAGTGAAGAATGGCTGAAGTCTTCGATCCGCCCGGCAGGATGAAGGTCTTGAGCGGCTCAAGTTTCACGTCGAGTTCGTCTATGGTCTCTTCGAGCAACCGTACTTCGTTTTCCCCGATCCTATGTACCGCAGTGCTCGTCACATCCGACGGAGTAGCGAGGTCTGCTCCAAGCACGAAGAGTTGATTCTGAATCATCCCGAGCAGCTTATCGATCTTTCGGTTTTTGTTGAAAGAACGGGCGATTCCGATCACTGAATTGAGTTCGTCGACTGTGCCGTATGCCTCTATCCGGGGGACATCCTTTCCCACACGCTTGCCTCCGAACAAGCTCGTCTCCCCTTCGTCACCCGTCCTGGTGTAGATCTTCAAAGCGCTATAAGTCTCTCGAGTTCGATCGACAACTCCATCAGCACATTCGCCTTCGGCTGTTCATCTGCAGCCGTGAACGCACGCGCCATGTTGCGGCACATGCGCGCGAGCATCTCAATATCCGAAGAGTTCTTCAAGAACCGCGGCTCAAATGAAAATCCCATATCGCTTATGAATTCCTCCGCGTCCTTACGGGACATGATCCTGCCGCCGTTGAAAACATCGACATAAATTTCTTTCCCTTCAAGGACAAATTTCACAAGAAAATGCGCGGGAGCGCCGACACCATACACGGGAAGATTCAGCCTTTTGCTGACGAGCAGGTAGACAATACCGAGGGAAATCGGAATTCCCCGCCGCGTCTCAAGCACTCTGTGCAGAATGCTGTTGTCAGGATTGTAATAATCTTTGGAATTTCCCGCAAACCCCATTTCGTTCAGGAAAAAGTCGTTGACAAGTTGAACAATGTCGTACGGATCTTCCTTGCCCGCGATCCTTTTCCTGAGCACGTTTGCAAGCTCGTTCAGTTGCGCTTGAGAGTCGGCGAAATCGACTTTTGGATAAAGAGGTCTCGCGAGTAGGAAAAGCGCCCGCTCGAGAGAGAAATCCGGATGCGATGCAAAATCGAGAAGCGAGTCGTAATCCTTCTGGAGTTTCTCGATGTAAATTTTCGAGATGAGTCTGTCAATCCTCTTCCTGATATGTTCCTCGGCATTGTCCTTCTCACTTTCCAGGAGATGGACAATCTCGTCACCGCCATCAAGAAGCTCCTTTTCAACGGCCGCCGAGACCTGCGGGTCTTCATCGTCGAGCAGCCTCATCAAAGCGCGGAACTTGGAGTCTGTTTCAAGTCTCATCTCTCAGATCCTTTCAGGACAAGTCATAATTCTTTTTGAGTTCCCGCGTTAGGAACTTGAACGCCGACTCAGGGTCGTCGGCGAACGAAAATAATTTCAGGTCGGACTGCTGGATCGCGCCGGCTTTCACGAGCTCTTCGAAATTCAGGATTTTTTTCCAGTAGCGCGAACCGTAGATCAGGACGGTCATTTTCTTCCTGATTTTATCTGTCTGGAGAAGTGTCAGCACCTCCATAAGCTCGTCGAGCGTACCGAATCCGCCAGGAAAGACGACCAGCGCCTTCGCAAGATAAGCGAACCAGAATTTTCGCATGAAGAAATAGTGGAACTCGAAATCAAGATTGGATGATAAATATGGATTAGGAAATTGCTCGTGGGGCAGGCTGATGTTGAGTCCTATCGAGAGTCCACCCGCCGAGATTGCTCCTTTGTTTGCTGCCTGCATGATGCCGGGCCCACCGCCTGAGCAAATAACAAATCTCTTTTCGCCCTTCTTGCCGAGTTTCTTCGACCACCGCGTAAGTAGAGCGCTCAGCTTCACGGCGTCTTCGTAGTAGCGGGCCATCTCTACTCCTGTTTCCGCCATTTGCAGACTTTCTCGAAGCCGCTTCAGCTTAGTGCGGTTCGCCTTTCTTCGTTCCGCTCGCGCCAGCGCTGCCCTGGCATCTCTCAGAGTGCGCTTTGCCTTCGCCATCGGAACATTTCGCGCGGAACCGAAAAATACTATGGTGTCCCAGATCCTCAGCCTCCTGAACCGTGAGAGTGGTTCGAGATACTCGGAAAGAATTCTTATTATCCTCGCGTCGGGACTGTTCAGGAACGAGATGTTCTTGTATGCCTTCTCGGGAATGTGAACCTTGGAAGCAGTAGCCTTTTTCGCCAGAAGTTACCTCTTGTTAATTTTCATAAGGAATTGCTTTTTCACAGCACGGCTCTCCCGCCATCAATGGAGATTACCTGCCCTGTAACGTAGTCGGCATTCGCCAGATAAACGAGGACAGAAGTTATATCCTTGACCGTGCCATATCTCTTGAGCGGAATCTTGCTTTCTTCGATGTGTCGGATTTCTTTGGACTCTTCGCCGGGAATTATAATAGTGCCAGGGGCAATCGCGTTTACCGTAATCTTAGGAGCGAGAGCTTTCGAGAGCGCCTTTGTCAACATCACAACTCCGGCTTTCGCTACGTTATACGGGATATGCTCTGGCCAGGCCTGGAATCCACCCAGTGATGCGAAGTTGATTATCTTTCCGCCGCGTTCTTCCATATATCTTGCGGCGGCGCGCGCGCAGTAAAACTGTCCGGTCAGATTCGTCGTTATTACGAAGTCCCAGAGATCATCCGTGATCTCAAGAAATTTTTTGGGAGGCGCGAACACGGCAGCGTTGTTGACAAGGAGGTCGAGTCGCCCGAACCGCTCGTACGACTGCTCGAACATCGCGTCAACTTCTTTCGAGTCTGAAATATCCGCCTTTATCGGGACCGCCTCAGCCCCGAGCGACTCGATGTCACGCGCGCACTGCATGGCTTCCTTCCTGGAATGCGCGTAATTGACAACTATGTCCCATCCGTCCCTCGCAAGGGCTAATGCGGACTGTCGTCCCAATCTTCTCCCGCTACCCGTGATGAGAGCGACCCTACGCCCCCCGGGCACCTTACGCTTAACTGCCATCAATTACCTTTGCCACAAGCTCCGCTATTGTTTCCAGATTTTCAGCATCTACCGGGTCGAACGAATCATAAGTCGAACTATCTATGTCGAGAACGCCGATTGTTTTCCCGTCCTTCAAGATCGGAACGACTATCTCGCTCTTCGAATCCGGGTCACAGAAAATGTGCCCCGGAAAATCATTTACGTTCGGGACGATCAGAGTTTCCCCGCGCGAGGCGGATGTCCCGCACACACCGTGACCCAGTTTTATTCTTGTACATGCGACTTTTCCCTGGAACGGTCCGACTACCAATTCACCGTCTCGTAGAATATAGAAGCCGACCCACGAGGCGTAGGGGAGCGACTGTTTAAGCGCGGCCGATAGGTTGGCAAGATTCGCCGTCGAGTCTGCCTCGCCTTCGACGAGCGATTTCAACTGGGGAAGGAGTTCATGATACATCGCTGCTTTGTCGAGCCCGGACGATACTTTCAGCTGTTCCATCTTCTATTTGAAATCTCTCCCTGACCGCGGATTGGAAACAATATCAAATCTTCTTGAGCTGTTCCGGACGTAAATTTTCAATTTCCGAAAACCGGCTTTGGACGAAGTTTCGATTAATCTGGACATCAAATTGCAAACGGGAGTGTCGACAAGACGGCTTCAACATCCTTCCCGCCGATTTTCACCGAGTACCGTGAACCGGGAATCACCTGTTGCATTGAGACATAAGCCAGGGCAATTTCCTTACCGGTTCCCGGAGATCTGGCTGAGCTGGTAATAATTCCGATCTCTGATTCCATGCCCGAAGTATTGACGTGCGGTTCGTAGACCTTCGAGCCGCGCGGCATATTCGACGTCGAGACGAGACCGACCAGCCTCTTCCTGACTTTATCGTATGTCTGGAGTCGAGCGATGACTTCCTGTCCGACATAACATCCTTTGTTGTCACTCACAGCGTCGAGCAGGTTCACTTCAAGTGGATTATGTTCCTCGTTGAGCTCATACGGATAGAACGGGGTTCCGTTTTCGATCCTCAGAATCTCAAATGTTTCCAGTCCTGCAGGAGCGGCGCCGAACGATTTCGAGTTCTCCACGAACGAAGTCCACACTTTGCCGATGTCATCCGGATTCACAAGAATGATGTAGCCGTTTCCCATCGCGAGGTTGGTCCTCGAAAGCAGGACTTCATGCGTGCCGAGAAAAGTTCTGATGAAATTGTGGCGCGGCATCTTGCTCACATCGAGAAACTGTTTGTAGCTGGAATGCGCGAGATGCGTAAGAAAATTCGCCGCTTCAACTCCACCCACGAACAGCATCGGGAAATAATGCGTGACATCCTCGACCTTCACGTCTTCCGAGATGATGAATTTCTCGATCCACTTCCTGACGTTCTCCGAATTCGAAGGACTTGTGAGAAGAAGAAGGCTCCCCTGCTGAGCATAGACAGTGCAGAGATCCACGATGCGCCCCTTCTCTGTCGCAAGAAAAGTTGGTTTGCCCATTCCCGGGCGGAGACCCATCAGGTCGTTCGTCGAGATCCTGTTCAGGAGATCGAGTGAATCCTTTCCCGTAAGCCGCAGTTTTCCGAAATGGGAAATGCCGAAGAATGCCGCGTGATGATGCGCGGTTTCGTATTCCTGCTCTACGCTTGTGTATTTCTCGGGAAGAGTTACTCCGTCGGCCTGTACCAGACGAGCTCCCAGAGATGCATGTATATCAGACAGTGTGTTTTGACCCATCCATAACTCCAATAATCACGGATAAATATATTATCACCTGAATTTCGAATCAATGAAGACGCGATGGCCTACCTTTGCGGTATCCTTGCCGGATCCGTCGACCTCATTGTGTGGCGTTTTCCAACTCGCCCGTCCGATTATCCCACATGAACACCATTCATCCAGACAAAAGACGGTGAGGCATGAATCTTTTATTCTCCCTATCCATCGAGACTTGCGCGTGAATTTATCAGATGCCACACCTTACGGCACATCAATTGAGCTAGAATATCAGGCCGGCGTGAAATAACGCAGGCAAAACAAGCGAGTCAAGCCCGGAAGATTCTCGCAGCAATGCTTCACCGGCAGAGTCTTTCAAATCAAAGGAGGTTCAACGTGTCCAGCTACGATCAAGTGTTCTGGTTAAACGTAACCAATCTTGTCCTCGGGTTGATTACACTGGCGTGCGTGTTAATAATCGGATATGCGGCGATCAGGGAATTACGACAGCGGGCAAGCAGCAAGGCAACTGCCGAATCGGATGACCACGCCTTCTCCGCAGACGGACTCGGAGTCACAATGGCGGACGGAGGGAGAAAGTTCAAAGCCGACGAGATGATTACGGTAATTGATGACAGCGAAGTCAATACCGCTAGAGGTAAGGCGGCACACGAGAAGCATCCGGCAGATTGAAGAACGTCATGAAGAAGAAGAGACCACATGAGTTCCCCGAGGAGGCGGCATGAGGTGTCCATTCCTGAGGGAAGCTCAGGTGAAGTTCTGCTGCGCATCCGAATACAGGAAGATGATTGTGCGCGGCCAAACCGATCCGGGGAACGAAAGATGTTCCTCGCCCGCGTTCATCACATGCCCGGCTTCTAAACAACATCAGGAAGAAAAGCCGCCTGGATCACGCTGCCCATTTCTCCAGGAATCGCTCGCTCAATACTGCTCGGCTGCGTCCGTCGTGAAGTTCGTTCCATATTCGGATCCGGCCGTTTCCCGATGCGGCACGTCAAGCCACAACTATTGCGAGCTTTTCCTGACAATTTCCAATCCGAATCGTATTCTATCGCACGACGCCGCGCTTCCATCGCTCGACCCGGACGATGCAGAAAACAGCGTGTGGCTGGTGGACGGCATCCAGACCACAGGTTGGCATTACTACTCACCGAACCATATGTGGGCCGACATAAACGAAGAGGGAACTTGTCACGTCGGTGTAGACGCCTTCCTCGCGAAAGTATTAGGGAGCATAGAGCGGCTGTCCTTCACGACTGAGCCGGGCGACCATTATCCCGGTGCGGTTGTTACTTCGAATGGAATCGACTTCCCGATGGTATTTCCCAACAGGATGAATATCGTCACCACGAATTCATATCTTCGTGCTGAACCGTCGCGCGTGGTGACCGATCCTTACACCTTCGGATGGCTGTTCGAAGGAACCGAGCTCGCCCGGGACAAAGGACAGGAAGAATCTCCCACCAGGGCCGGCCTTATACACGGGAAATTAGCGCGTGAGTGGATGCGTGCTGATTCCCTGCGCATTGCAGAATTCGCCAGAAAGAGAAGCAGTCTGGGAAGCGACAACAACAGTTCGTTGATGACAGACGGCGGAGTCTTCGGCGGGGACACGATGAAACATCTGGACGAAGCGCAAGCTCTCCTTCTTTATAGCGAATTTTTTTCACCGAACATTAAATGGGAAAATAGATAATGTCGAAGAACATCCCTTTGGTTTCTTCTCCCGGGAAAGGCGGATTAAACCCGGAGTCCGGAAGCCGCGGCAAAATTCTTTTCATGGTCGGTGTCGCCTGCGCCTTGTCCTTCGGCTGGGTAACTTTCCCATATTTGATTTACAGGGAAGTTAAACAACCGCTTCAGTTCAGCCATCGAGTCCACACGGGCGATAACGTAGCACTGAAATGCGAGGATTGTCATGCCTACGACGCTGACGGAAGATTCGCCGGCATACCTGCGACGGATAAATGCCTGAAGTGTCATTCTCACCCTCAGGGCGTGTCGCCCGAGGACCGAAAGCTGGACGATATATACATCTGGAAAGGTCGCGCGATCCCTTGGGTGATTTATTCGCGCCAGCCCGAAAACGTGCATTTCTCCCACGCGACACATACAAAGCTGGCGGGTATAAAATGTCAGACCTGTCACTTCGGTCATTCGAGCACGAATGAATTGAGACCGGCGCGATTCAGCCGGCTCAGCGGCTACAGCCTGGATGTCTTCGGGCAGAATTTTCTTAACGCACCATATACTCCTTCACACGGAATGAGGATGGACGACTGTTCGAACTGTCATAAAGCGCGCGGCGTCAAAGACAGCTGCATCGACTGCCATAAGTAGGAGACACAGATGAGCAATGGATTTACGCGAAGAGATTGGCTGAAGCTTATCGGCGGTTCGGCAGTCGGATTGATGTTCACTCCGATTCCCTGGAAAGTGCTTGACGATTCCGCGAAGTGGACCCAGAACTGGTCATGGACTCCCACACCGCCTAACGGAAGAATAAACTTCAGGTTTACCACATGCACACTATGTCCCGCAGCGTGTGGATTGCGCGCGCGCTGCGTCGAAGATCAACCTGTCAGTCTGTCCGGGATTCCGCGGCACCCTCTAAGCCGCGGCTCGCTGTGCCCGATAGGGCTCGGAGGCCACCTCCTTCCGTTCCACCCGTCGAGACTCCGTCAGCCGTTCAGACGAATCATGGAGAACGGTGAAGCAAGAACGGCTCCGTTGACTATCGACGAATCTGTTTCAGAGATCTCAAATGCGATTCTTAGTTCCAGGAGAACCGGCGGTTCGATCGCAATTCTCGACATGCGGCCGCAAAGGACAATTTCATACGCCTACAGGAATTTTCTTTCGAAATTCTCGAACGGTGTGTATGTCGTCCCCGACCAGCATGAAGGTGTTCCTGTGCGTGTTGTCGATAGCATCCTTGGCCACGGTCGTCACGAGTACGGAATTGATACGAGAAACGTGAGAACGATCATCAGCTTCCGCACGCCGGTGCTCGATGGCTGGGGGACGGCCGGACAATCTTCAGAATTAACTCGAAGACATGCGGCGGGAAGTAAGAATCCGTTGAGAGTGATACAGGTCGAGTCGACCAGGTCACGGAGTGCTGAGCTCGCAGACGAATGGGTAGCAGTCAAGCCCGGGATGGAAGCCATCTTCGCGATCGGTTTGATGCACATAATGAAGGAAGAGAAACTTTGCGACTTTAAACCACTGGGAAGTGTGAGTCGAGATCGTCGCACCACATCGGGGTCGCCATTTGTAGACACGATTGATCGATATACACCTGATGAGGTTGCCGGCGCGACGGGTGTCTCCGGCGGGAAGATTATTGAAGTCGCGAGAGAACTTGCGAAGAACAAGCCGTCTCTCGTCCTTTTCAGCGGCGATCCTGGAGGAGGACCGTTTGGAGAAGCAGAGGAATTGGTTTTCATGAGTTTGAATTTGCTCCTCGGCTCTGTCGGAGACAATAAACCGATCATCCCAAGAAATAATGTTCCCGTCCCCGCCATGTGGAAAAAGGAACTGGCAGCGGAGACTTTACTCTCCAAGATTCCAGATCATTCTATAAAGATTCTAGTTATGGACGGCTCCGAGTCGGGGTACGCTATACCCTGGCCACTGATCCGACAGAAACTCCAGACGACCGGACCGGTCGTGGTCAGTCTTTCCCCCCATCTTGCCGGAGCAGCGATTCACGCGGATTACCTAATTCCATCGCCGGCAAACATGGAAACGCATTCCGATTCGCCGACTCCGGCAGGATTTCCTTATTCATCGTACAGCTTGTCTATCCCGATCTTGACGCCGCCTGAAAAGGCGATTCACCCTCTCGAATTCTTGAAGCGTATAGCCGGAGTCACCATTCCAATAACGGACGAACTGATGGTAAATAGCTCGATGGCTGTACTGCTGAAAGAACGCGCCGATAATATTTTTAAGCTGAAAGCCGGCAACGTGTTCGACGCCTCCTCAGGTAAGAACATCGAGCTCGGCGCTTTTGCTTCTTCTGAAAAGTTCATGAGTGTTCTAGCAAATGGGGGCTGTTGGATAAATGAAGAGCAGCCTAAATACTCTCAGCTGCACCAGGGCAATCCGGGCAGTACCATGAAGGATCCGGAGGCAGAGTTGAAGAGGCTCGTCGATGAGATGAATGACACTAAGTCTGACCGATCATTAATACTCCTGCCTTGCGGCTCGAAAGGAGCCGGTTCATTCGGTCAATCTCATCCTCTCATGAGTAAGATATTCAAAGAATCGGACCTGAGAATGATTAACAGAGTCGCCTCGGTAAACCCTCGGACCGGCATAGAGAAAAGCTTGGCCGAAGGCGGGAATGCTACAATCACGACTCAAACCGGAAAGATCGATGTAATAGTTTTGTTCGACGAATCCATCATGCCAGGGATAATTCAGGCCGCGGTGGGACCTGGCCCGGGCAGCTTCACGCGCATCGAAGGACAACCGGAACAAGGAATCCTTGACATCTGCAAAATAGAAAGTGATTCGACATGGAAAACGACAAGAGCGGAAATAACCCCGTCGTAACATATGAAAATCAAAAAGCACGAGGTAAAGTCTTCACAAATAGAAAATCCCGATACGGGATGGTCATCGACGTGGACCTGTGCACTGGCTGCGGTGCGTGCATGGTCGCGTGCTCAGTGGAGAACAACGTCGCACCTGGTCCCATCAGCTCGAACGAGCGTACCGGCATAACTCCGATCAGGGTTTACAGGGCGAACAACGGTTTGCCATATCCTGACACACAATCCGTTTTCTTCCCGATATCGTGCCAGCAATGCGAACACCACACACCATGCGTGTCGGTCTGCCCGCAGAAAGCGGTTGAGGTCGACGAGGCGACAGGGATCGTCGGACAGATTCCGGTGAGATGCCTGGGCTGCCGTTACTGCATGACGGCATGTCCATATCATGCGCGGTTTTTCAACTGGTGGGATCCGACATGGCCTGGAGAAACGGTGAAGACGTTGAATCCAGATGTTTCCCCGCGAATGAGAGGCGTCGTGGAGAAATGCAACTTCTGTTTCCATCGTTTGCAAGCAGCGCGGGAGAAGGCGGCAGTTGAGGGAAAATCGGAAATAGATCCGCGGGACTATGTGCCGGCTTGTGTCGAAGCATGTCCGGTGGGCGCAATAACGTTCGGCGATCTCCTGGACGAAAGTTCTGAGGCGGCGAAGATATCACAGGATCGGAATAGTTTCAGGCTTCTGGAAAACCTGGGAACCGGCCCAAAGGTTTATTTTCACTCAGAGAGAGAATGGGTTCGAAAGTTCGGCAAAAGCGGACTTGTGAGGAAGGACAGCGAAAATGGATAGCTCACTTGTCGCTCGCGGTCTCGATCGCGCTCCCTTCCGGAAATTTGTTTACTGGATAATCCCATGGACAATGCTGCTTGCCCTCGGGATGTACGCAATATACTTATGCCTCGCGAAGGGACTCAACCAAACGAACATGGACAATCGATTTGCGTTCGGTCTCTGGATCTTTCTCGATCTTTCGGTAATCGCTCTCGGCGCCGGCGCGTTCTTCACCGGTTTTCTTTTGTACATCCTGAGGAAACATCAGCTGAGGGCGGTCATAAACAGCGCGGTGGTCCTTGGACTCATCTGCTATAGCGGCGCCGTGCTCATTCTCGGTGTCGATGTCGGCCAACCTCTGCGAGCATGGTTCACGTTCTGGCATCCAAATGTCCATTCGATGCTTACCGAAGTGACATTCTGCATAACCTGCTATCTTACGGTGCTCGTGATCGAATATGCGCCTCTCGTTTTCAAGAACAGGAAACTGAAAGAGATCCCTTCGTTCCTGGTTTTTGAATTCGAGCTTCATAAGGTCATGCCTGTGTTTGCAGGCGTCGGTACATTTCTATCTTTCTTCCACCAGGGTTCGCTCGGTGGACTGTACGGCGTTTTGCAAGGTCGCCCCTTTGCGTTCAGAGAGAGCATTGCGATCTGGCCCACGACGTTTTTTCTGTTTATCATTTCAGCGGCAGCAGCCGGACCAAGCTTCATTCTCCTGACAACATGGATCGTGTCAAAGCTCAGCGGGAAACGGCTTGTCACAGAGGAAGTGTTCCGCCTGCTCGCCAGGATATCAGGAGGAATACTTCTTTTCTATGTTCTCCTGAAATCTATGGACACCCTTTTCTGGATAAACGGCACCGCGCCCGCGCTCGGATTGTCCGCGATCGGTTTCTTTGAACGGAAGCCGTTCAGCATCTGGATATTGTTCACGGAGATAATCGCATTCGGTTTCGTTCCGTCGATTCTCTTCCTCACCGGCAACAAGCGACTTGATGTAAGGTGGCTCGTATTCGGATCGATTCTCGTCTGCTGCGGAATTCTGGTGAACAGGTTTGTCATGACGATACAGACTCTAGCAGTCCCGACACTTCCTTTCGACAAGTTCATGCTTTATTCCCCCAGCTGGCAGGAAGTGGCCACATTTCTATTCGTTGTTGCGTACGGTGTCCTCGTCTATTCATTTTCATTCAGGTACCTGAGATTATTTCCGGAGGAGACGAAACTGAACTGATGAGATCTCAAAATTCAAAAAACAGAAGTCAGAGATACAGGTCAAAAGCAAAGGTGTTTACGGAGTGAACGCAAGATAGAAGATGTCATTTCCTAATAACAAATCACATCGAGGGTAAAATGTTTCCGTGGGTTTACGGATTTACGTGGGACGCAGGCAACATAATTTTCCTTTCAATATTCTTTTCGGTGGTAATAGTAATTCTCACCGCTCTCGCCACGGCAAGCATATGCGCATCGCGCAAAATGACCGCCAGACAGGTCGACGAGCTGAAGTGGCACGACGAATTCAATGACCTTTCAGATCGCGCCAGGATCTGCAGGCACGTGTTGACGGGAGAAATAACAAACAGGAAATGCCCAAACGGTTTCGACTGTCGCGTTTGCGATCTGCATCCGTCGCTCGCCGCTGAAAGAGCTGTCAGTCACGCGTCGATAACCGGGGTCGGTCCGGGCGAGTCCAAAATATTCGGGTTGAATATGCCTCAAGACAGGATGTATCACCGGGGGCATGCGTGGGTGAAATGTGAATCTGACGGTATGCTATCTGTCGGTCTCGACGACTTTGGAAAGAAGATTCTCGGTAATCCCGACAGTGTAGAGCTTCCCGAAATAGGCACCGAGCTGGAAGTGAACGGAACGGGCTGGCATTTAGAGAAAGCCGGGGCAAGGATACGAATCCTTTCACCGGTGGATGGAAAAGTCGTGGCGACGGGCGGGGACGAAGATAGCTACTACCTTAAAGTGAAGCCCGACGGCATCGCCGATCTTCGTCATCTTCTCAAGGGATGTGAGATCAGGCCCTGGATCTTAAGAGAAATCGAGAGACTCGAGGCGGCTTTCGCAAATGAGAAGGTGGGATCAAGCCTTGCAGACGGAGGTGAACTTATGAACGATCTGCCTCGCGAATACCCCGGCATAAACTGGGACTCGGTGCTCGGGGAAATGTTTCTCGAACCGTAGACCAGATCGGCGGGCGGAACTACCTCTCTATCGCATATCTCTTGATCTTTTCGTAGAGAGTTGATCTATCGATGCAGAGAATGGATGCCGCCTCTTTTATGTTGCCTCCGGTTCGCCTGATCGTCGCCTCGATAACCTGTTTCTCCATTTCTTCGAGAGAGATATTATCCGGCGCCATCCACGAATGATTTCTTGATCCGTTTTCCTTCATGAACTCGAAATCTTCTTCGGTCAAAAGCCGGTTCCTGCTGGTGACGATCGCGCGCTCGATCGAGTTCTCAAGTTCCCTGACATTTCCGGGCCAGTTGTAATCCATTAGAACTTTCAGACCGGATTCAGAGATGTCATCGATTTCCTTCCCTAGTTCGTGCGATATCCTCTCCGCGAAACTCCGGGCGAGGAGGGGTATGTCTTCACGTCTGGATCTGAGAGGCGGGATTTGAATGTTGATGACATTGAGACGATAGTACAGATCGTCGCGGAAATTCCCCGACCTGACCGCCTCATCGAGGTCAAGATTTGTCGCAGCGATCACTCTTACGTCCACGTTGAGTTCTTCAGTCCCTCCGACGCGATAAAAGCACTTTTCCTGGAGCACGCGAAGGAGATCGAGCTGCAGTTTCGGCGAGACGTCTCCAATCTCGTCGAGGAAAATTGTGCCGCCGTCAGCGAGCTCGAATTTTCCTTTCTTCTGTGACAATGCGCCTGTAAACGAACCCCTCTCGTGCCCGAACAGCTCCGATTCAAGAAGCGTCTCGGCGAGTGCTGCACATGAAACGCCAACGAATGGCTTCGAGGCCCGCTCACCGGAATAATGGATCGCACGCGCAACGAGCTCCTTCCCCGTTCCGCTTTCTCCCTGGATTAAGACGGTACTTCTCAGACTCGCGATTTCCTGAACGAGCTGGAAAATTTCTCTCATCCTTGAATTTTTACTTATTATGTCGTGGAAACTGTATTGACCCGTGAGTCTTTTGCGGAGAATCAAATTCTCTCGCTGAAGATTCTTGACTTTTATTATCCGTTCGACCAGGATGGAAATCTCTTTGGGGTTACACGGCTTGACAATATATTCCTGGGCACCTTCTTTCATGGCGAGTATTGCAGTATCTACCGTGGCATACGCCGTTATGATTATGATCGAAGCGTCGGGATGCATCTTCCTGATCTCCATCATGGTCTCGATACCATCGATACCGCCCGGCATTTTGAGATCTACGAAATAGATGGCATAATCTTTTTCATTAGACTTATCGATAGCTGCCTTACCTGACGCTGCGGAGTCGACACCGTAACCGTCTTCGCGGAGCCATGCGACCAGAGACTCTCTCATTACTTCTTCGTCATCCACAACCAGTATTTCCCATTGCGTTTTCATATCAAGACTCCAAATTCTCACGGTGATTTGTTTCCGCTCCAAGTAACGTCAAATTTTCCTGCAACTTGTTCCAGCAGTCCCGGCAAAAATCCTGAGATTTCATATCAAGCTCGAGTATTTCAGTGGCAAGCGACATGAGGCAGGACCGATTTCCACAGTGTACCAGACCGAGCGTGTGTCCGATCTCGTGCGCAATTTCCTTCCTTGCCCTTCTCGCCGTCAGATCTCTATCCGGTGGTAGCTCATAAAATTCCGGCGCGAGTCTAGCAAGCGATACGACGGCGACTCTCCCGTGGGCGAACACAGGATCGGTCGGTAAGGAAAGCTGCGCCTGACCATACACAAAAGTAAGCATGGGTATGTAAAGATCCAGTTCGGTCAGGCCAAGGTACCTAACGGCACGGTCATCGCGGCGTTCGGCGAGTTTACGGAGTATCAGAGTCGAGCTATATTGCTTCCTCTTTTCGTCGAGAGCAAATAAAGGATCAGGCATTGGGCTGCAAGACTCTACGTGCATTCCGAACATGCCGTTCAGGTATCGCTCTGCCATTGTGATCATATCTTTATTCACATTCCCTACCGGCACACAATAGATCGAACCCATGGATAGCTAAGCGGAGGTCCCATTGCCGCCGTTTGCATCAGAACTATTTCCGCTCTCCACAGCAGCTCGACGTACAGGCAATGTGACCTTGAAGACGGCCCCCTTTCCGACATCGCTTTTCACCTCGATGTCTCCGTTGTGAGCATCGACGATACCGTATACCACCGATAGTCCCAACCCGACGCCTTTTCCCTCGCCTTTCGTGGTAAAGAATGGATCGTAGATTTTCGGAAGTATTTCCTTCGGTATTCCTTCACCGTTGTCGGAAACCTCTAGCACTACCGAGTCTGCTTCCTCCCTCGTCGCCACGTTTACTTCGCCGACGCCTGTAGCGGCGCAGGCTTCCGCGGCGTTCATTATCAGATTGATTATTACCTGCTGCATTTGGGAAACGTCGCATTCAATTTTCGGAAGGTTATCCGCAAGACAAAGTGTCAGCTTGATGTTCCCCATCTCGAGGCGGTGACTGAGAAGTCGCATTGTGTTTCTAATGACGCCGTTCAGATCAACATTTGCGCTTTGCGGTTTCGATCTTCGAGAGAACGCCAGGAGATCGGTTACTATGCGCCCCACCCTCGCCGTTTCTCTTACAATCTCCCCCAGATATTTCCTGAACTCGTCGATGCGTTCCTTCGGTACGCCGTCATCCTTAAGTATCCTCTCGAGCAGCATCGCAAGATTGAGCACACCGGAAATCGGATTGTTAATTTCGTGAGCGACAGTCGCGGACAGCTGGCCGAGAGACGCCAGCCGATCGCTCTGGAGAAGTTTCTTGTGGGCGATCTCGAGCTGGCGGGTACGTTCGTCCACTTTCTTCTCCAGAATCTCGGCGGCATCGTTAAGGTCGCCCATCGCCTTGCCCAGCCGAGAGCTCATCAGATTGAACGAGCGCGCAAGTTCACCCAGCTCCACACTTGAATTGATCTCTATCTTCTGATCGAGCTGCATCTCGCTTACGGCATGCGTTCCTGCGATCAGTTTGTGAATCGGCCTATCGAGAAAACGTTTCGTGAAGAACACGATAAATAATCCAATGAAGAGAATCTGGATGGCCGCTACGACAAGTACTCCCGCCCGTGCCGCATCCATCTCGCTGTCGAGCGGTTTCAGGTCGAAGGCGACGTCGAGGACACCGAGCACACTAGTTGAGGCCGGATGAGCGTGACAAACGGCGTTGCTGCACGCAGGCTCGTTATAAATGGGGGTTACCAGTGCGAGCTGCCTCCCGTTCCCGGTTGAGGGCATGACTCGAGCCCTTGAGGAAGCATCGATGTTTACGAGCGGCTCGGTCGACGAATGACACATGGCGCATGCCTCAGCACCTTTATCAACCTGCTTCGAATCTTCGGGTTTGGTCGAGAACATGACCCGGCCTTCCCGGTTGAAGATACGTATCCTGATGATCCCCGGATTTGAGGCGATTGTCTGCATGACCTGGTACGACGAGCTCCTGTCATCAGCAAGCATCGCGTGCCATGTCGCACTCGTTATCCCACGCGACAGCTGATCCGCCCCGTTTATCATAGCCTGGAGGATCTGCCTTTCCTGGTTCTTCAGACTTATGTAACCGGAGACACCCTCGACGACGACGACAATTACCGTGAGCGACAGGATTATCTGGAGAGAAAGATGTCTGGGCATATTTGCATACCTAAGTTTGACCGGCGCTCCGTCCAGCTGAATCAGTTTCAGGAACTTAACGGCCCGCCTCACTCTGGTTTCAAGAGAAACCTAATTCATGGCCCTTCGCAATTCCATTCGATGAGGGCAAATAGCAGTCCGCTGACCGACACAAACTATGGAAGCTTGCTCAGACTTTCAATCCAGAGAAATTCCCGGACGCTGTCCAGCTAATTCAGAATGGATTCAATTATTCCAGAAAATATTTGAAGTAATCATCTAGGTCCTGATAAGTGGAATAATGATTTTATCAAGTCGGGATTATTTTCGTTACTAGTAGACTAATTCTGAAGTAATGCCACCGCTTCGCAGCCCAAGATTGCATTAGAAGTTAAGCTCAGACACTCCCAAATATCCCGATGACCCGAGATCTCGATTGCTGACAAAGCCCGTGAGATTCTCTGTTGAAATAAATCCCGGTTGGACTGTATATTAATGAAAAGGAAAAACAGAAATGGCAAGAGCAATCAAAACGAGACGCGTAGAAAAGCAGAAAAAGTCGAAGGTGTCGGGTGAGATGCCTCTGAAACCTATCAACTACAAGATAATCATCGGTGGTGCTCTCCTGATAATCGCAAGCTACGTCATCCTTGCCACGAATAATACGGTCTACGGATTCATTCCTCTGAACCTGGTTCCGATACTTCTTTTCATCGGTTACATTGTGGTGGTACCATTCGGAATCATGTACAGGGGAAGAAAAAAGCCGACTGTTACAACCGGGCCCGCGCAGAATCAGATTCCTCCCGCGGCAAAATGACTTTTATGGTCCCCTCAACGAGGATCATTCAGTTCAGCTACCCCCAGCTGCGAAATCTCATCGTAGGCTTTTCAGCGACTCGAAGTTCGCGCTCACTGTCCTCTTAATGTCAGATTCGGTATGTGCCGTCGAGATGAACGCGGCCTCGAATTGTGACGGCGGCAGGTAAATTCCTCTATTAAGCATCTCCCCGAAATATACGGCGTATTTTTCCGTGTCGCTTGTCAGTGCCGAACGGAAATCCTTTACCTCTTCACTCGTGAAGAACAACGTAAACATTGAGGCGAATCGATTGAAGCGGTAGTTCAAGCCAAGCTTTTTCAAATTTTCACGCACGCCATCTTCCAGGAGCTTTCCAGATCTCTCGAGCCGCTTATAGAGACCCTTTTGTCTCTCGAGGATCTTCAGCTGCGCGATGCCCGCAGCCATCGCGAGGGGATTTCCCGACAATGTTCCCGCCTGGTAAACAGGTCCGTCCGGCGAGATCATTCTCATGATGTCCTCCCTCCCGCCGTAAGCGCCGACGGGGAGTCCCGCGCCTATTATTTTTCCGAATGTGGTCAAGTCGGGTTTTATGCCGAAGACTTGTTGGGCTCCACCCGGTGCAAGCCTGAATCCGGTCATCACCTCGTCGAAGATCAGCAAGGCTCCGCTTTGATGCGCGATTTCCTGGAGTCTATTTAGAAAATTTTCTCTCGGAACGACTACACCCATATTCCCGACGACCGGCTCAACTATAACGGCGGCAATTTGATCTTTGTTGTTTCCAAAAACTCTCTCGACAGACTCGATATCGTTGAATTCGGCGACGAGCGTCATGGCAGCAAGCTCTCTCGGAACGCCGGGTGAATCGGGCGTTCCGAAAGTGGTCGCACCCGAGCCGGCTTTTATGAGGAAGCTGTCAAAGTGGCCGTGATAACATCCGGCAAACTTCACGATCTTCTCGCGGTTTGTGAATGCGCGTGCAAGCCTCACAGCGCTCATGGTCGCCTCTGTCCCGCTGTTGACCATCCTTACTACTTCCACCGAAGGCATCATCCTGCGGACAAGCTTTGCCATCTCGACCTCAAGCTTCGTCGGCGCGCCGAAACTCGTGCCGTCCGCCGCAGCCTTCCTGATAGCGGAGACTACGTCGGGGTGCGCGTGCCCGAGAATCATGGGTCCCCACGAGCCGACATAGTCTATGTATTTATTCCCGTCAACATCGAACAAATATTGTCCACGTGCCTTACTGATGAAAACCGGATCGCGCTTCACGGATTTGAAAGCTCTCACCGGTGAGTTTACACCGCCAGGAAGATATTTTTTTGCTTCCGCGAATAACTTACTGCTCTGTCTGGTGTTAAGTTTCTTCATCCTTCTTCCAATCCATAATGCATTCTTTGTAATATTGAGTTTGTCTAACCGCACGCCGCACGTTCAGATAATGCTCGCCGACTGTCTCTGATGAAAAGCAAGAGAGAGGGTCCGTATTAATCCGATACGATAAAGCGACCGCTCTTCCCTTCATGGATCGTCCGCCACTCATCGACAAAGACATTCCGATTTCGCGATCACATGAGTCCATTGTCCTCGTACCATTCATATGCTTTCTGAATCGCACGATCGATTGGATGCGGTTCAATTCCGAGTTCCCGTTTCGCTTTCGCGAATGAATAATAATGCGGAAGAGTCGCGCTCGCAACATGGGCTTTTGTTAGAACGGGAGGCTTTCCGGTTATCGCGGATAGTATTTCGAAAATCGATGCAGCACATCTCGCTGCCCATATCGGAATCCGCAAATTCGGCGGAGATGCATTCACGATTCCCGCGATCTTCGCGAACAGCTCTTTGAACGAGAGATTTTCTCCCCCGATAATATATCTTTCACCGCTTCGTCCCGATTTCAGCGCGGATATTTCACCTGAGACAACGTCATCGACATCGACGACGCACATTCCTCCCGGCACGTACGGCACAATCTTCTTATCCTTGAATAATTTGAGCAGAACCCCAAAATGAGAATACACGTCGCGCGGGCCTACGATCGAGGCGGGGTTTATTATAACTGCATCCAAGCCCGAGTCAACCGCCTTCCTTACTTCCATTTCGCCAAGATGCCTGCTGTCGGCATAAGCGATTCTGTACCGAAACTTATTGTATTCGGTCGATTCATCCGCCATCTCGACACCGGAGCGTGGAATCCCTATGGCCGCCACGGAACTTGTGTGTACCACCTTCTTGACGTTTGCTTTTCTTGCGGCCTGCATAACGTTCCGCGTCCCTTCAACGTTGATACGAAGCAACTCTTTACGTCTCCTGTTGTCGAAGCTGACCAACCCGGCTGTATGGAAGACGTAATCCGAACCTTCAATTAATTTCACGAGCGAGTCGGAATCCATGATGTCACCTCGAACCTTCTTTCCTCTGAAACCGTTCAGCCCGACGATGTCAGAGTTTCCGCGCACCATCGCAACGACGGTATAGCCGAGCTCTGAGAGTTTGTGACATAGATTTGACCCGACAAGCCCGTTAGCCCCCGTGACGAATGCGGTCTCCATCAGGTCACGCGAAATAATGATTTGGAACTGCAAGATACTTCATGGTACAGCGACAACGACACGATCCGAAGAGCAATCGCCCTATCAGCGAACGATTCCGCCGACAGCATCCGTTATTGTTTCTTTAAGAGTCTTGCCGCGTCGACGGCGTAATAAGTCAGGATCAGATCTGCGCCAGCCCTCTTTATCGCGGTTAATGTCTCCAACATGATGCGCTGTTCATCGAGCCAGCCATTTTTCGCCGCGGCTTTGATCATCGAGTACTCTCCGCTGACCTGGTAAGCGGCGGTGGGCATCCTGAATTCGTTCTTGACCCGGTAGATCACGTCGAGATACGCGAGTGCAGGTTTCACCATGACGATATCGGCACCCTCGTCGATGTCGAGCGCGACTTCGCGTACCGCCTCGTTGGAGTTGGCCGGATCCATCTGGTGACTTTTCCTGTCCCCGAACTTCGGAGTCGATTCCGCGGCCTCGCGGAACGGTCCGTAAAAGCCCGAGGCATACTTGGCGGCATAACTCATGATGGGTGTCGAGAGAAATCCGTTTTCGTCGAGAAGGGTTCGTATTGCTTCCACTCTTCCGTCCATCATGTCACTCGGCGCCACCATATCCGCTCCTGCCTGGACATGAGTTAACGATTCCTTTGCAAGGAGCTCGAGCGTCTCGTCATTCATTATCTCAACCTGACCCGGCGCGATCTCTTTCAATACGCCGCAATGACCATGCGAAGTGTACTCGCAGAGACAAACGTCGGTGATAATAAACAGCTCCGGTAGCTGCTTCTTCAGCTCTCTTATCGCCTGTTGCACAATCCCGTTTTCATCGTAAGCTTCTGAGCCGAATTCGTCTTTGTGCGAGGGGATACCGAAAAGAATAACAGATTTGACGCCCGACTTTACAACCTGGTCACACTCGCGGACGAGTTCGTCGACTGAGAGCTGGTAAACATTCGGCATGGACGAAATTTCGTGACGCACTTTCTTCCCCGGAACAACGAACATCGGGTAAATGAAATCGGACGGTTGAAGGACCGTCTCGCGTACCATCTCGCGAATCGACTCGGTCATCCTGAGACGGCGCATACGGACTGTAGGGAATCCGGTTTTCTTCTGATACTCTGTCATCGTGATCATTTTATCCAGCTCCAATCTTCGTGAGAGTTAGTCGCGAAAGCCTCGCTCGTTTATCAAATAGCCGCGGGAACCAGGAGATAGTTCTCGTCACATCATTCGCATTTTCTATTCCAGAATTTTCTCCGCAGTTCTCTTGCCGTTAGCAATACAATCGGCAACCGAGATACCATCCCGGTAGTTGCTGCAAATATAAAATCCCTTATAAACGCTTTCAACGTGTTTCACGGATTCAACTATAGAGAGATGACCGATGTTATATTGCGGGATGGCCTTTTCCCATCGGGTGACGGAATTGAATGTAGGTTCTCCGCTAATCATCATCAGTGAAGAATTTTCGCCGTGAGCAATGCCGGCGATCTCGTCAGCCGGAAGGCTTGCAAGCCCCGGCTGCCGCGACCCGCCGACGAAAGTGGTCAACTCAACCGAGCCTTCGGGAGCACGGTTTGGAAAAATACTGGAGCTCCAGATCGTCCCGAGAATTTTCCGCTTCTCAACTTCGGGTACGAGAAAGCCGAAACCGTTAAGATCCATTTCCACCTGGGAAAGCTTATATCCGAGAATTGCTACCGCGACAGGCGGATACTTTATTGAAGAGAGCTGTTCAGAAAGCTCCGGCAGCCACGAACGGATGATTTGGGCGGCGGAGTATGCCGGCGTGGAGAGAACTACGCTGTCGAAAACTTCGCCGGATGTTTTCCCCTTCTCCACGAAACCGAGTCTGTAGCAGGCTGACTCGAGCTTTACGCTGATGACCGGCGTGTTGAATAACACCGCATCGTCAAGTGATTTCGCGATAGTCGAGGGAAGTACGCCCATCCCGCTTTTGAAAGAAACAAGTTTCGCAGACACTTTGGCTTTGTCGGCGCGTTTTCTTCTCTCCCGCGCTCCCTGTAAAGTGCCTTTCAGCAAGCCGCCGTACTTTTCCTCGAGCGCGTAAAGTTTCGGAAATGCGGCTCTGACGCTGAGGTCGGACGGATTTCCCGCATAGACCCCCGCTACGAACGGATTGATGGCGTAGTCAAGAAATTCTCTTCCGAGCCTGCGCTTCACAAATTCTGCGATCGATTCTTCGCGCGTCGCGCGACCGATGAACGGTTCACCGAGTAGCCTGAACTTAGCGCGCGCCGACCACAACCGTGTCGAGATGAAAGATCCCGGTCCGCCCGGAAGCGCATGCAGTTCTCCGCCACGGACTATGTAGCGATACTTCGATCCATCGTTCGCGTAAACCTTCTCGTCTTTCATTCCGAGGTCCGCAAGCATCTCGTCGATGACGAAGTTCGTTTCCGAGGTGCTGCTCGGGCCACTCTCGACAAGAAACCCTTCTGTCATTCTGGTCCCTATGGTGCCGCCGGGAGTACCGTTCTTCTCGAAGACCATCACTTCGGCACCCGCGCGCTTCAAGAAGTGCGCGACGGAGAGCCCAGATATTCCTCCCCCTACAACCGCGACCCTCATGCCTTTTCAAACTCCGCCGCCCTGGCAAGGACCAGCCCTTTCAACGCCTCGATGAACTTCGGAGAATCGTTGAGTGCCGGCATCATCTCAAATTGTTCGATCCCTGCCTTCATCGCTTCACTCCTGAAAAGATGATTCACCTCATAAAGGGTTTCCGAATGCTCGCTGACAAAACTTATCGGGACGACGAGAAGATCCTTAACCCCCGCGGAAGCGAGACGCTTGATCTCGTCAAGAGTCGGCGGGCCAAGCCACTTCACAGGGCCGACACGGCTCTGGTAAGCAAGTGAATGAGGATTCGTGAACCGGTCTGAGACAAGTTCAACTGTCTCCACAATCTGATTCTGGTACGGATCGCCGCGGGTAATTATGCTCTCAGGGACACCATGAGCGCTGAAAAGTATATGTACATCACCTTTTAAAGTCGCGGGAAATTTTCTGAGCGCCTCTTCAATTCTTTCGACCACTGCCTCTATGTAGCCGGGATTGTCGTGATAACTGTCGATCTGCAAGACTTTCATCCTTCTTGCCGGATGTCGAGTGACTCGGTTCCATTCTTCAAAGCTCGACAACGTCGTTGTTCTCGAATAGTGAGGATAAAGCGGAAGGAGAATGACATCCTCGATATTGTCCTTCACAAGTGAGTCGTAGGCCTCTTCGATCGAAGGTTTGAAGTACCTCATGCCGACATAAACATTAACGTCTATGACTTCACGAAGCGACCTTTCAAGAGCGTGCGCCTGCCTCATCGTCAGTTCGTACTGCGGTGATTTTCCGCCCATGATGTCGTAATAGTAAGCCGTCTTGACAGCCCGGCGTCTCGCTATCATTCTGGCCAGCCATCTCCTTAAGAACCCGCGAAGCGGTATCTCGATGATGTATGGATCCATGAAAAGGTTGAACAGGAATTCCTCTATGTCGTCCCTTGAAAGTGGACCCCCTAAGTTGAATAATACCACGCCAATTTTGCTCACGGGGCATTCCTCGCTCGACGGGATGGGGTCGAACCGGCCTCGACATCTCGCGAAAACGAAAGTGAATTCACATCAATCTCTTTTCCAGTTTTTTACGAAGTCAACGAGAACGCGGACGTTTTCCACCGGCGTATTTGGGAGAATGCCGTGTCCCAGGTTGAAAATATGTTTACCCGCAGGCGCTTCTTCGAGTATTTTTTTCGCGCGTGCCTTTATGATTTCAGGTCTCGCAAAGAGGACCGCTGGATCGAGATTTCCCTGGAGAACCGCGCCGGTCCTCTTCGCGGCTTCGCCGATCTGAATTGTCCAATCAACTCCCACACACGAGGCGGCAGTTGCGGCGATCTTCTCGATGGAATGATTCGCCCCCTTCGAGAATACAATTACCGGAAATTCTTCCCTGACGGAATCGACCATGAACCTGATATACCTCAATGAAAATTCCTCGAAGAGATCAGGAGCGAGGGCACCTCCCCATGTGTCGAATATCTGCACTAAGTCCGCGCCCGCCTCATGCTGCATCCTGAGGTACGACACGCAGTTCACGGCGAGCTTCTCGAGAAGCTGGTGGGCCGAGGAAGGATCGTCGTAGAGCATGGCTCGTGCACGTACAAACTCGCCGCCCTTTCCATCCACCATATACGCCAGCAGTGTCCACGGGGAGCCGCAAAATCCGATAAGCGGGACTCGCCCTTGCAGTCTCTCCACCGTTAGTCTCAGTGCATCCGAAACATATTTCAGGTCCCTCCGGCAATCCGCGTCGTGAACTTGCCCGAGGGAAGTCCTGCTCTTAATCGGGTTAGTGAATCGCGGACCGCCCTTACCTTCCTCGACGACGAGGTTCATCCCCATCGCCTCCGGCAGGACCAGGATGTCGGAGAAGATAATCGCCGCATCCACACCGACAATGTCGACAGGTTGAACGGTGACTTCGGATGAAAGTTCCGGAGTCTTACACATCGTAAGAAAATCATGCCTGGCACGGACCGCCATATACTCCGGCAGGTACCTTCCCGCCTGGCGCATGATCCATACAGGTGTCCGTTCAGCGCTTTTGCCGCTGATCACTTGCAGTAGCAGATCGTTACTAAGCTTTTTCATGCTCAATTAGACTCGCAATTAATTCTTCCGTTGTCGCGTTTCCCGGTATCACATCGACATGAAGTCCCATTTCCTCGATCGCATTTCGTGTCGTCGGGCCGATGGCGGCTATCTCTTTTCCTACGAGGACATCCGGACCAAAAATACTTACAAAGTTCCTCGCCTGGGAAGGACTGAAGAATGCAACCGTATCGAATTTCCCCGAAGCGATTTCGTCCTTGAGCTCGGGGTCGAGGAGACGGTTTATCACCGTCCTATAGACGATGACGTCATCCGCGATACCGCCGCTTGACTCGACGAATTCTTTGATTTCATTTCCCGAGATACTTCCCCTGGGGATCAGGACTCTTTTGCCCCGCCAATCGAGATTTGTAATTCCTTTAATAAGTTCGTCCGAACTGAATTTTGAGGGAACGATGTCCGGTTCAAGTTTGATGTCAGAGAGCGCTTCAGCGGTTTTCTTTCCGATCGCAACGATCACCGGACGCTTGCCGCCCGGGTCACGCGCCGGAGCATGGCGAAAGAAATTCTTCACGCAATTGTACGAAGTGAAGATCACTATATCATATTCGCAGTACGCAGAAATACGTTTTACCTCTTCCCGGGTCAGCTCCACGGGTTCGATCCTGATCGTCGGGACCACGAGGACCGCCGCTCCCAGCGCCTTGAGTGTGGCAGCAACACTTTCAGATTGATCTTCGGTACGTGTAACGACAATGCGCTTGCGCGACAAAGGCAAGTCAGTATGCAACTAGGAACTCCTTCAGTCCGCGCGATCCCGGGAGCCTGCTTTCAAATTCCCGTTTTCAAATTCACGTCTTATTTCTTCGAGTATCGTGCCGGCTCCCATCGTCAAAAGTTTTTCAGCGAGAAGAGTGCCGGTTTTCTCCGGATCCTTCTTATCAAACGCCACCGCTTCTCTGACGATCGTTTCGCCGTCGAGGGAGGCAACCATCCCGGTCACCTTATTCTCTCCAAGTGATGTGTATACACCAATCGGTACCTGGCATCCGCCTTCGAGGCGCCTGAGGAACGCGCGTTCGGCGAGGGCGGCGATTTTAGAATCGTGATCATTGTAGCCTCTCATCAGTTCTTTCATTCTATCGTCCGACGCCCGCGACTCGACAGCGATGACGCCCTGCCCGACCGCCGGGAGGATGACGGATGGTTCCAATATTTCTGTGACCCTGTTAGCCATCCCGAGACGTTTTATTCCCGCGTATGCGAGCATCATACCCGCGTATCCCTCCTCCTCAAGTTTCTTTAACCGAGTGTTGAGATTCCCTCGCATGTCCACAAGGTTAAGATCGCTTCTCAAATGAAGTATCTGAGATCGTCGCCGCAGACTACCAGTCGCAAGAGTGGACCCTTTGGGGAGCTCGAGGAATTTCATCCCGTCCCGGGCAACAAGCGCGTCGCGCACATCTTCCCGTTCGCTGAACGCAGTGATCTCCAACCCGTCCGGAAGAACAGTCGGTAAATCCTTGAGACTGTGCACGGCGCAGTCAATCTCGGAACCAAGGAGGGCTTTCTCTATCTCTTTAGTAAAGAGTCCTTTGTCACCTATCTTCGAAAGGGGAGCGTCAAGAATCTTGTCGCCGGTGGTTTTAATTGTTATTATCTCGACCGAACCCGCACCTAAAGATTTTTCCAGATATCCAGCAACGATCTGTGACTGGTAGAGTGCGAGCTGGCTGCCCCTCGTTCCGATCCTAACTTTTTTCATCTTCGTCTCTGGCAGCATCTTCGGAAAGTCCGAACAGATACTTGATCAGCTTTACCCGGTCGACGAGCGAAATTCCATTCTCTGCATTCTTCAAATTGGTAAGCGGCTCGTGCAGGATCTTGTTCACAATGGATTTTGTGACTTCATCCACGAGTTCAGTGTCGCTCTCGTTGAGTCTGTTCTTGTTCCGCCTGACCTCCTCGGACCTGATTCGCTCGATTTTCTCGCGCAGCAGCTTTATCGTCGGTCCGACCTCCAGCAAATTGTACCATTTAATGAAATCATTCAGCTCTTCGTTCAGTACGCGCCTGACTGCAACAATTTCAGCGCGGCGCATCTCAAGATTCTTCTGCACTATGAGATTCAACGAGTCGATGTCGTTCAGAAACACATTTGATATCTTTCTTACCGCAGGATCGACGTTTCGAGGCACGCCGATATCGACAATGAGAAGCGGGCTGTTCTCACGTCCTTTCATCGCGTTCGCCACAATCTCGCGGGTCAATACGAAATCAGATCCTCCGACACTCGATATGACCATGTCTACCCGGGGAAGCCGTTCTCCCATGCCCTCCAGCGGGATTGCCTCGCCGAACCCGATTTCACGCACAAGATTCTGCGCGCGTTCCAGAGTGCGGTTCGCAATATATAGATGACTTATATCTTTCGGCTTGAGATCCTTCGCGGCAAGCTCTGCAGTCTCTCCCGCTCCGATCAGCATCACCGTCTTCCCACGCAGGTTTCCGAAAATCTTCTCGGCAAGCTCGACCGCCGCATAACTCACCGACACAGCCCCTTCCGAGATTTTTGTCTCGGTCTTCGCCCGCTTGCCCGCCTTCAGCGCAACCTGGCAAGCGTGATGAAGAATTGATCCTACCATTCCAAGCTCAACACCCGTATTGTAAGCTTCCTTGACCTGGCCGAGAATCTGAATGTCGCCCAGCATGAGCGAGTCAATCCCGGAGGCCACCGAGAAAAGGTGGCTGACCGCGTCAAAGCCCTCGAAGGTTTCGAAATCAACCTGGAACTCGTTCTCGGAGAGATTCTTCCCCCTTCGGATGAGACCATAAAGGTCGGCGTGCATCCTCGGAGTTGTGGACGGGATAAGATACAATTCAGTCCTGTTGCAGGTAGAGACCAGGAGAGACTCGCGACCAATAGATCTCAATTCTTCCGAGATCTTCCGGATCTCTTCCGGGCTGTAGAAAATTTTCTCCCGCGCTTCGACATTCGCGGTCCTATGATTTATGGACACCGCTGTCAGCTTCAACATATCCGTTCAGTCCTCCCCGGCCAGCCAATCGGCAGGCAGAGGGTAATCGCCCGGGACTGCCATCTTTCTATTTGAAATTATGAAAACTTTGTAAGAAGACATTCACAACCACCATGGATACCAACGTCAGACAGAATCCGACGATTGAAATTATCACCATTGTCCGGCCGGTCCACCTCATCGCCCTTTTTGTCATTAACTCGAAGAAGTACACGGCCCAGACGACATCGGTTATTATCAGTTTCGGATCGGAGTACGAAAAATTATCGATTGTCTTCGGAAGCCACGCGTATCCCACCAGTATTACCACGCTGAGGAGCGCGAATCCGAGGATGATCGACCGGTAACTCAACTTCTCGAGTGTTTGAAGGTCGGGAAGTTTTCTGTATACAATTCCGAATTTGTTCGATCTTATTTCATGGTACATCATCAAATATAATCCGCCATAGACCGCAGATATTGCAAGTGCGCTGTAACCCAGCATGGCGCTACCAACGTGGATTCCGAGCACACTCGATTTCAATACCGGGTTAAGATGAATCTCGTCCTTTATAAATGCCGCCGAGACCATTTCAAAAAGAAAAGCGAGACTGATTATGAACAGCCCGGTCTCTTTCACTTTAGACCGCATCTCAATGTACACGTAAGCCAGCGCCACCGTGAATGACACCACGCTCATGATTTCAAACACCGAAGTAACCGGCGGATGACCTGTCAACAGTGTCCTGCTGA
This sequence comes from Candidatus Kryptoniota bacterium, assembly GCA_036567965.1. Taxonomy (NCBI): domain Bacteria; kingdom Pseudomonadati; phylum Candidatus Kryptoniota; species Candidatus Kryptoniota bacterium. The sequence continues at coordinate 55,642 of DATCTN010000027.1, read as the reverse complement.
GCAGATAGACGAAATGGATTGCGATTGTCGCCAGCAGAAATCGTGTTCTATTCCTGATCCCAAACTGTTCATCCAGGAAGAACGCGAGCCCATAAAGGAATAGCGTGAACAAATATAGAATGGGGAGCGAAATCTTCAGCAGGTCGACGAAGTATTGCAGCATAGACGTATAATTTATCGTCAGGCGGGCGTATCTTCAATACCGTTTAAAGGTATCGATTGAGTGACGTGAAAAGGCGTACACCATGATGGAGAGAGAGATTTCAGGCGTTTTCCACCCATTTTTAAAAATAACATCATATGATTCTAACAAGAAAACGAGGAAGAATGATTCCAAAATCAAGAAAGTCGCGTTAAATCGACCTGAAGCGGTGGTTTCCGACTGCATTCTCCATCCGGATCGATCCATCCCAAGGCAAATCACATTCGTGCCAAAGAGTCTTGACTTAAAAATGGCTTCAGGATAAATTTCCATACCAATGCGATACGTTGCCGGTCTCTTCGCGATCATTTCCTTAGCGCTTTCGCCCACGTCGTCGGTCACTTATTCGGACGTGCGAGGTTCTGCTGAGGGTGATAATATTGTGATCCAGTGGTCGACCTCACAGGAAGACGGAGTGAAAGACTTCGTGGTCGAGAAGAGCTCACAAGTGGACAACCAGTTTTATCCGATTGGGACCGTGAATCCCACCGGAGCCGGAAGCATTTACCAATTCACCGACAAGGGAATCTATAAGACTACCTCTCCATCATATTTTATCTACATGGTACGTGCGGACGGCTTTGACGGCAGCTCAACTTACTCGGCCCAGATCACTGTGGCATTCACATACCAGTCCAGCATTTCGGATGTTGCAAAACGAACATGGGGCAGCATCAAAGCAATGTTTAGATGATTCCCCGCAAGGGAACCTCCCTCTTCATTATCATCGTCGCCGTCGCTGTCTTTTCCTTTTCCGTTTCATTCTCACATCCGATCTTTGTTTACAGTAGTGAGCCGACCATTCGCGTCTGCCTCGCGGAAGGAGTTGGCAGCATCTCTCTTCGTGTCGAAGGAAATTATCACCTGAGTTATCAGGGAGTTTCGATATCAAAGGCGACGAACTCGACACTGAAGTTTGAATTTTCTCGAGACGGCTCGCCAAAGGCCTTTCTCCCCAATCAGGAACTTCAGTTTCTTTCGCCCATCAGGATTGTGCCGGATACAGCATTGAATCCGGAATCGGCTGCGAATTCCGACCGGATCACATTTAAATCCCAGACATACCCGGGGGAAATGGAGATTGTGCCCTCGAGCAACGGAACGTACAGGCTGATCGACATGGTCCCGCTCGAGACCTATCTTCGAGGTGTGGTTCCCAACGAGCTCGTAAATCATCTGACCACTGCCGAACTTCAAGCGTGCATGGCACAGGCAATCGCCGCCCGAAATTACGCTTTCTTCAGAATGAGCGGAGTGGACTCTTCGGACAAATTCATCATGAGGAACGGGTTCGATGTCTATGCCGATACCCGTGACCAGGTTTATTCTGGCATACAGCGTTATAACTCGCTCGCAGACAGCGCAATCGAGTTTACGTCGGGAATGATAGTCGAATACAACGGCGAGCCGGCAAGATGCTTCTTCCATTCCACCTGCGGGGGTCACACCGAGGACGTCCAGCATGTTTGGCAAGGGCAGCCTCCCCAACCTTACCTGCAGGGAGTTTCAGATATAGACTCGGCGAATGGGCAGCCATTCTGTATTTACTCGCCACAGTTTTTCTGGACAGTGACGCTGAGCGCCGCCGAATTAAATACCATGCTTAGAAGAAATCTCAGCGCAGCTAACCCCATGTATACAGGGATTGCTCTAAGAAGCAGAATCTCATCGTTGAAGGTGGTTGATCGGTTCACCTCTTTCCGCGCAGACACACTTCAAATCAAGACCGCTGACGGCACGGCGTACTTTGTCCGCGGTGACCGCACGAGATATTTCTTTAAATCCCCCGGCGGGACCTTACTCAGAAGCAGTCTCTTCAGGATTACTCTAACCAGAGACGCTGACGGAGTTATAAGAAGCGCGGTGATAAAGGGCCAGGGAAGCGGACACGGTGTGGGCATGTGCCAGTGGGGAGCACTCGGCATGTCAAGACTTGGATATACCTATCAACAAATTCTCTCCCACTATTATCCCGGGACAGAAGTGAAAAAGGTCTATTGATGAATTGTGAAATGCAAATCTTAAATTCTCAATCGGAAATTGATAATCACCGACCATGAATCTTCCTCATATTTTTCTTGCGTCCAGGTCGCCGAGAAGACGCCAGATACTCGAAATGGTGGGAATTAAGTTCACACTTCTTGATGTGGAGGTCGACGAGACGAACCACTTCGCGAATAATCCCGAGGAATACGTGATAAGCCTTTCGGGTAAGAAAGCGGATGAGGCCGCGAAGAAAGTGACGTCAGGAATAATTGCGACGGCCGACACGATAGTGTACCTGGATGGAAAAGTGCTGAATAAGCCGATAGACGCCGACGATGCTCGAAAGATGCTCAGGTCGCTGAGTGGAAGGACGCACCAGGTTTACACGGGGTTCACATTACTCCGGGTCCCGGAAAGGAAAATCGTTCAGCATTGTGAAATTACAGACGTGACTTTCAGAAACTTGAGCGACGAGGAAATCGACGAGTATGTGGAATCGGGTGCGCCGTTTGACAAGGCTGGAGCATACGGCATCCAGGACGATCTAAGCGCACTCTTCGTGGAAAGAATTGACGGCTGTTTCTATAATGTGGTTGGACTGCCCCTTCCAAAATTTTATCTTGCCCTCAAACAATTCGCAGATGCTGAAACAGTTTAGAAAGAAGATTTTCATTTCTCTCGCGATCGCCGCGTTGATAGGCGTCGCGTTTTCGCTTTACGCAAACACCTCGGCGCTGAAGGAAGCCTTGTCGCTCTTCGATTACAAAATGCTCCCGATCATCCTCCTCTTTCCTATCCTGAACTACCTCATCCGGTTCGTGCGATGGGAATTCTACCTGAAGGCTCTGGGGATAGACATTCCGCGGTCGGAAAGTTTCGGCGTCTTCTTCTCTTCGCTTTCCATGTCCGTCACTCCCGGAAAAATGGGAGAAGTTGTAAAATCATATTTTCTTAAGTCGCTCAACGCAGTTCCGATAAGCAGGTCCGCCCCGATCATATTCGCCGAACGCATAACGGATTTCCTGGCGCTCCTGATCATCGCAACCTTCGGAGCGTATGGCATCGGGCAGGATAAGGAATTCATATTCCTGTGCGCTTTCTTTTTCCTCGTGGGATTATACGTCATCGCGAACAGATCCCTGTCATTAGGGATAATAAACTTTTCAAAGAGGATCCCGCTCGTATCGAAGTGGATCAAGGAGATCGAAATTGCTTATGAAAGTTCGCGGACGATTCTCAGCGGGAAGTCGCTCATCATTTCGACTCTCCTCGGTCTCCTCGCCTGGTATTCGGAATGCATCGGTTTTCTTTTCGTGCTCGGCGCGCTCGGAATCCACCTCAAGCTTCTCTCGGCGAGTTTCATTTATTCATTTTCTATAATTGTCGGGGCTGTTTCTTTTCTGCCGGGCGGAATCGGCGCGACGGAGACTTCTCTCGCAGGTCTGTTGATACTTGCGAAAATTCCCAAGAGTGCGGCAGTCGCAGCCACATTAATCGTAAGGGCGCTGACATTGTGGTTCGCTGTTATAATTGGCGCGGGCGTGCTATCTTACATGCAGAGGCACTATGAAATTGCCGCCAATGACAAGCTCGAGCATAGTGGATCTTAAAAGAGAAGTGAATCTGTCGAGGGATTCGCGCGGCAACTTTGCTGCGAATTCACCCATCCTTGTATACTGGAACAGCCCAAGAAGGAAGTAATGGAAAGAAAAATCCGCGTTTTGGTAGCGAAGGCAGGCCTCGATGGGCACGACCGTGGAGCAAAAGTAGTCGCCGCGGCGCTTAGGGACGGCGGCATGGAGGTCATCTATACCGGGCTCAGGCAAACGCCCGAGATGATTGTAGACGCTGCCATACAGGAGGATGTCGACGTAATCGGAATCAGCCTCCTGAGCGGCGCGCACATGACGATATTTCCAAAAGTCATTGCGCTCATGAAAGAGAAGGGACTGACAGACGTTCTTCTTTTCGGCGGCGGGATTATTCCCGATAAAGATGTCAAAGCCCTGAAAGATCTCGGCGTCGGCGAGCTGTTTACACCCGGCACGCTGACTTCCGACATTATCGATTATGTCCGCAATTGGGAAAAGGGAAAGTAGCTATCAGCATTCAGGCATCAGCTTTCAGCTGACAGCTGATTACCGAGTACTGATTGCTGATTACTGAAAGCTGATTGCTGATTACCCATCTCCACTTACTACCGGAGTCGCTATGAAAACCGATCCGCTTCAAAAACTGGCAGAGAGACTGAATTCCCTCTCAGTCGACAGTTTCTGGGACGTGGGAAAGTTCATCGTCGAAAAAATTCTTCCGTATGCTAAGTCGAATAAGCTTTCGGAAGAAGAATTGTACAAACTTCTGACCACTACTCCCGGATTCAAATTTCAACCGGGTCTCCTCAAGCAATGCCAGATGTACTTCACTTACTATCCTGATCTGAAAAAGCGGAAACTCCCCGAGAGCTTTTACTTCGAGCTCGCGACTAAAGTCAGCACAGATGATAAGCGCAAGGAGTACGAAAAGGCGGCATATCAAAACAAGTGGACGATAGGAGAGCTGCGGAAAAGAATCCGCGAAGATGTTCTGACGGAACGTGAATCTGAGCGGACAAAATTCGGATTCGATTTAAGGAACACGAACGTGTGGACGTTCGACGTTCCCGATCCGCGGTTCGGCAAACCGGGGCAAAAGGGGCGAGTGGCGGGGCAGGTAGTCGCGAACGCGCTTTACTATTATACTGATCCAGGCGCTAATATTGTCGATCCCTTCGCCACAGACGGTACTCTCGGCGACGTGGTAGACAATCTCTCCTGCTTCAATGACCGAAAATATTCATTATATGAAACGATTTCGTCGGATGAACGGATAAAACAAAACAATGTTTTCCTGACCGGCATTCCGCGAGAATCGAATTCAGCCGATTATGTTTTTCTCAACTTGCCTGCAGAATTTTACTCGAACCCCGAGGACCTGACGGTAGCGTTATCAAACTTCAAGATGAAATTTAAAACTGTTTTCAGGGAGAGCCACCGCATTTTGAAAATCGGTGGGAGGGTTTCCGTCATGGTCGGCTCGAGGATCGGAGAGGCAGGCGTGGCCGATTTTCCGTACGAAGTGGAACGGATGTACGCTGACGCGAACTACAAGACTGTGGGGAGGGTCTTTCTACCCGAGAGATCCGCAAGAAGATACAACTACTACGAGCGAAAGCCGCTGATACCGGAAATGACCGAGCTCCTGACATTCCAGAAGCAGTCGGAAGTGTAAGAAGTCCGCGGGGAATTCCCGCTGGAGTTTATTCCACGCCAGCGGGGCGTGGATTACGGGGAGCCCGGAAATGTCATTCCCGATCTAATCGGGAATCCAGGGAAGAGGGTCATGCTGGCGTCTGGCGGGTAATGTCAAAGGCTGGATCTCCGCTTTCCCTGGAGTTACATCCCTGATCTTCCGAAGTCAACTCTGATATTGTATGCCACGCGATAAGAACTACTATGTTTACATACTTGCGAGCAAGCGAAATGGCACACTCTACACAGGGGTGACCAACGATCTGATCAGGAGAGTTCGCCAACACAAAGATAAGATGATGAATGGCTTCACAAAGAAGTACGGTGTAGACAAGCTTGTCTATTTCGAATCAACGGATGATGTAACGGTCGCGATAAGAAGAGAAAAGCAGATTAAGAAATGGTATAGGAAATGGAAGATAGAACTTATCGAGTCGATGAATCCAGAATGGAAGGACCTATACGATGAGCTTGTCTCTGAGGATTGACCGTATTTCTCGTTTTGTCATTCCCACGCAAGTGGGAATCCATCTCGCTCGGATCAGCGCATCGCTCCGATCAATAGATGCCCTGTAACTGAACGGCAGATTCCCGCTGCAGTTCATCCCGCGTAAGCGGGACGGGAATGACAGAGGAGAAGGTGGATTCCCGCTGGAGTTCATCCCGCGTAAGCGGGCTGGAAATGACAGAACAGAAGCGGGTTACTCCAAGAGAGATGTCATCTAAAAAACTCTGTCAATGTCATTCCCACGCAAGTGGGAATCCATCTCGCTCGGATCAGCGCATCGCTCCGATCAATAGATGCCGTGTAACTGAACGGCAGATTCCCGCTGCAGTTTATCCCGCGTAAGCGGGACGGGAATGACAGAATGGCTACTTGGCTATTTCCAGAGAGGTATGACGCAACAAATTCTCCACACCTGAAGAGTGAATTCCCGCTGGAGTTCATCCCGCGTCAGCGGGATCCCGGCATATAGAATATTTCGGTCGGGACATGCTTTTAGCGGGAATCCATTCTTCTCACGTTTTCCTGCTTCAATTTCTTTTACCGACTATTGCTATGGCCTTTTGGTCCGCAAGCCCCACAGTGATCATGAGGTTTCCTTTGACAGCAGTTCGTCCTACAGCACCGTATGAAGGCGGAATTACGTCACTGTAGTTGTGCCAGCTTCTTCCATTGTAATGAACTATCTCAAATGCGTCGCCTGATACGAACACATCGCTCGTGTCGTTTCCTCTTATTCCATTTGAGACATAACTCGTCACAACTCCTGGGGCATATGTGTTCCAGACAGGATCAGTGAGTCGATTCTTCCAGAAGATCCCTGCACCCACTGCGTAATACTTTTGATTCGGTACAAACCAGACTCCGTAAAGACTGCTTCCCAAACCACTGTCAGAAACAGTTGTTACAGTTGTTCTCTGAATACTGAGAAGCTTAGATCCTTCATCGTTCGATGCAACGGCAAGTATCTGATTTCCATCGGGCGATCCCCAGATGTCCCGAATATCTAGAGTGGTCCCGCTTGCTATTCCCTGCCACTCATTGCCATCAAAATGGACGATTGAGCCGCCGGTACCGACCCCATATAGAGATGTGGTGGATGAGCCCCATAGGGTGTTGATGGTTGCGGTTGGATCGGGTAACGACAAGCGGGAGAACGAAAGGTTGGTCAGTGAGTCCTTTCCGTTCCAGCGGAAGATGCTTCCCGGAGTTAACCAAATGTCACTGCTCCCTGTTACCCAGATCCCCTTAATTTCTATCAGAGGCAAAATGTATGGGTTGCCTTGGTAATCAGTTCCCTTGTAGTATAGATGCCTCAGACTCCAAGATTGTCCATCCCATATAGCAACACAATAAGGGGGAGAACTCCACTGCCCTGTTGAATCCTTCAGAAAAATAGACCCTACAGCGTACACCAGTGGCGGATTTATGCTGACAATTGCTACGTCGTACAATTGGCTCGCACCGTCGCCCAATGTGTCAACTTCGAATGTCCAGGCATGGCTCGTGGTGTCCGATCCTCCTCCATTATGCGGACCTGTAAACAAGTCGCAGTTGAAGCAAAGAGTGATCAGCCCGCAGCACGCGGCCGCCAGAATGTATTTACGAGCGTGTTTCATTCGCCATCCATTCTCCAACATCCCCATGACAATGATAATTGGAACGGCCTCTAACCAAATCTATTTTCGGAAAATATTCTCAGCCCTGAACCGGCCCACACATTACTGATGTAATCTTAAAAGATCAGGCGAATACTGTCAAGTGAACAATCACATCAGCGAGTCTGCCGACGGCACTTCAGCTTAACAATCGAGAGATTTGCCAACTCGATTGTCGTGTTTCCGCCTTCTATCGTTCTTTAAGAATCTCCTTGAACGCGATCGCCCCTTCTCTCACCAGTTCCACCTTCCCTTTCGTCACGTCCACAACTGTCGATGGTGTTTGTGAAGTCAAGGTTCCCGCATCGACGATAGTATCTACAGAGTCCAACACTCTTTTGTTGATCATCTCGATCGAGTTCGGATTGGACTCACCCGATAGATTTGCACTTGTGGATGTGATCGGGATCTTGCAGATGCTCAGGAGATCTCTGCAGAACTTGTCACTCGACAAACGAATGCCGATCTTTCCCGACCCGGCCGTCAATATCTTCGAGACCATCGGGGTACTCCTGAAAACTATTGTCAACGGTCCCGGCCAGAATTTTTTCATCAGATCCTGAGCGGAGTCCGGTACCTCGAGGGCAAGTTCCTCCAACGACTGAATATCCGGAATCAAAATCAGGATCGGATTTGATTTTCGCCTCTCTTTTATCTCGAAAACTCTCTCCACAACTTTCGGGTCCAGCGCGTTTGCACCCAACCCGTAGATAGTCTCCGTCGGATAAACAATCACGCCGCCGTTGAGAATCGTCTGGGCTGCGACCACGAGACTCCGCTTCCGGGACGCGATAACTTTCTTAACCATTGCGCGTCCCGGAGATTCTCAATGCGGTGGCGGCAACGTAGTACGGCGTAATCATTTCCATGCAATCAAATGTCCCGATCGGACATCTTGCTCCTCCATGGATCGTGCAGGGCCTGCAACCTAAACCGGTAGTTTCCACGACGGCCGAATTGTCACCGTAAGGATAAAATCCGAAATTGCCGGCCGTCGGGCCGAAGATCGCGACTGTCGGCACTTCGAACGACGCGGCAATGTGTACCGGGGCGGAATCGTTCGATACCAGAAGGGATGCCCTGCTTATCAATTCGGCAGAACTCATTACGGACAATTTCCCGACGGCGGAAACGATCCTCGAATCAATCCCGTCGAAAGATGCCGCGGTCTCCGCATCGGCGGGCCCGCCAACAATCACGATCCGTGCAAATCTCTCCAGGAGTTGCTTCGCGACCTCGACCATTTTCGCGACCGGATACTGCTTCGTTCTCCAGACAGTCCCAGGCGCAATCGCGGCAAACGGCTTCTCTATCCTGTTTTCGCCGATGAACAGATCTACCTCCTCGCGGTTACCTTGAGTCGGAAACAATCTCGGCACCTCACGATGTGTCGCTATTCCCAGAGGTTCGAGTAGTGATAGATTTCGATCCACTTCATGTACGCCGAATTTCCATGCTAGTGTGCTGGTAAATGACCCCGGGAGAGCCGAGTTCCTGAACCCGATCCTGACGGGCGCGTTCGTCATACGGGAAAGGAGGGCGCTCCTCAAAGATCGATGCGGACAGATTATCACGTCGTATTTCATTTTCCGTAATTCTCTTCCGAGCGAGATGAAAGACCAGGGAGATTTCTGAGCGCCGTGCTTATCATAGGTTATCACCTTCGAGACGGCCGGGTGATTCTCGACCACCTCACGCGTAGAAGGAATGACCACGATGTCGACAGCCATTTCAGGATGCTCTCTCTTCAAGACCTGAACCAGCGGCGTGGTGAGAATTACGTCGCCGAGAAACGCAGTCTGGATTATGAGCGCGCGATTCATTTCTTCTTCATTTTCGCGAAGAGTTCCTGGTAAGCCGGAACGTGTTTGAACCGCCTGTGAAACCAGAGCCACCATTCCGGGTAGCGACGGACATATTCTTCGAGGACCGTCACATGGCGTTGTGTCAATTCCTTTACACTCTCTTCAGAGTCATCTTTCAGATCGCTGCAATCAATTTCCTTCAGCTCCACACTGTATCTCCCGTCTTCCTTCCGGATCAGGAATCCAACATGGACTGCCGCGCCGGTCTTCAACGCGAACGAAGCCGGTCCCTGGAATGTCGGAACTTCTATTCCGCAAAACTTTGCGGGCGCGCTTTCTTTGGCCGCGCTTTGGTCGGCGAGAAGGGCGACTATCCCGTTCGAATGTAATTCAGTCAATGCTGCCCTGATGGAATTTCCCATCGGCACGGTCGAATTACCCAGAAGGCGTCTGTATTTGTCCGTCAATACGTCCGCCGCCCTATTCGAGAGCGGATGAACGATGACGAGAAATCTTTTGGGATAAAATCTGCCGACGGAAAACGCAATGAGCTCCCAGTTGCAGAAATGCCCGCTTATCATGACGAGACCCTTTCCTTTGGCGAGAGCAGACTCTATCAACTCCCTGGACTCATCCCGGAATTCGACCAGCTCACCAAGTGATTTCTCAGTGAACCTGGGGAAATAGAGGAACTCAAAAAAAACGGTCGCGACGTTGATGTAGCATCTTGCAATAATATATTCCAGTTCGTCCTGGCTCTTTTCCGGAAAGCAAAGTTTCAGATTCGCGAGAGCGACGTCTTTGCGCACTGGAAGATAGCGATAAAAAAATCGCCCGAGGAATTCTGCCATCCGCTGGACTCGTTTGATCGAAAAGCGCCTGAGGCAGAATCCGATGCTTCTAAGAAGATACGCCTGCAAATTGTCTGTAATCTTCATTTCGATTTAGATCCTGAGAAAGATCTCATCAGTCACCTGATTCTGAATCCAAACACATTTGTATTTTCAGCGCACACCACGAGATAGCCATTGCAAATTGCCGGAGCCGTGCGCACCCGTCCGCCAAGGTCGAATCGCCCCTCCACCATTCCGTCCGACTTATTTATCACGTAAAAAAACCTATCGAACCCGCCGACGAACAATTCAGACTTATCCTGTGCAGCGGCCGCAATAATCGGTGCGTCTGTGTTTATTCTCCAAAGGAGGCGGCCGTCAGTCGCGCTGATTGCATACAAGGTCCCATCATTCGAGCCGAAGTAAACTCCACTGCCATCGGAAATCGGCATCGATAAGATTTTTCCACCCGCCTTGAAATCAAACAGCTTCGCCCCTTTCATGTCGAGCGCGATCAGCTCTCCTGAATTGGTCCCTGTGAAAATCAGTGAATCATGCGCAGATGAAGTGCACCACACAGGCGATCCCGCGTCGTAGCTCCAAAGATCATTTCCTTTTTCAGCATCGATACAAATGATCTTTCCATCCTCCGAACCGAACACACAAAGGTTGCGCGTGACTAAGGGAGATACTCTTATCGCTGATGCGAAATGCCGGTGAAAGGACTCCTTCCCGCCCACAGCATCGTATTTATAGACATCACCCGCGAGTGTCGTCACGTATAGAAAATCTCCGGCGATCGTCGGCGACGACTCGATATCGCTCAACTGGTGCGACCAAACAGTCTTGCCTGAATAGATATTGTATGCGAGCAGGTTGTACTTGCCTGTTGAAGAAGCTACGATCATGAGACTGTCCGCAATGGCAGGCGATGCGAACAGTGCGCCTCCAAATGAATTCGAGCCAAGGCTTTTTCCCGATTCCAAATCAAGAATGTATACATCACCTTTAAGCGTTCCGACATAGACCGCACCACCCGCGATGGTCGGTGAAAAGTTTCCGAACCCTGCGTCTGCGTCAAATTCCCAGATGCTATCGAGGCCCGTGGATACCATGTCGCTTGACGATGCGTGCTCCGAATTCTGCCCGAACATCGGCCAATCACCGACTGACGTCTTCGATGCTTCACGAGAGAGTCGAAGGGATCCGCATGAAACGACCCCGACTGCAAGAAGAAGAACCAACAGGCCTTGAAACCAAATGCGGGGCATTTTCAGCCTGACTATTCAGCTGAAGCGGTTGAACTTCGCGGGCGGGAAAGGTACGACGACAGAAGTCCGACAATAATAGTTGTTATGGATCCGATCATGGTATACCATGTCCAGGCAATCGGCGTGAAGAAGAAGACATAAATCAAAATAAGCAAACCCGCGGTGAATCCAATCATCGCGTCTTTTTCGGCGGGACTCTTGAAGAGCACGCCGAGCAAAAAAGTGCCGAGCAGCCCGCCGTAAGTAACCGATGCGATCGAGAGCGCGATCTCAATTACAGCTTCGTTGGAACCGACAAAGATGAACGCCGTGCCGATGAGGACGATTGTCCACATCAAGCTGAACCTTTTTGACATCATTAGGTCCTTGGCGTCAGTGTTATCCCTTCCGAAGTACGGTTTGTAGAGGTCGATAAGAGTAGACGACGCAAGAGAGTTGATCGATCCGCTGAGCGATCCCATCGCGCTTGCGAGAAGTCCTGCCACTATCAGGCCGCTCAGACCGCTCGGAAGTTGTTCCACGATAAACTTTGGAAATATTTGATCGCCGTCTTTGAACGGGAACGCATTATAAAAAGCGTACAGCGACAACCCGATAATAAGGAAGAATAGAAACTGCAAGCCGACAAAAAAACCGCTGGCTATGACGGCTTTCTGGCTATTCCGCAGTGAGTTTGTTGCAAGGAGACGCTGTACGATAAGCTGGTCCGTGCCGTGGGAAGCCATGGAAAGGAACGCGCCCCCGAGGACACTGGCGATCAGACTGTACTTGACAGTGAAGAATTTGGCAATGCCTCCACCGAATCCCCAGTTGAAGAAATCGAGTTTGTGCTGTGAAGCGGCCATGGTGACGACGCCGCTCCAGCCGTTAGGGATATGCGAGAGCATCAGGTCGAGCGCGAACGCAGCGCCTCCGATGTAGACTGCCATCTGGATAATATCGGTCCAGATAACAGCTTTTATGCCGCCGGTGTAAGTGTAGATGAAAGTGAAAATCGTAATGACTATTATCGCAACTCCGTACACGTATGTATCGGGGAGGCCGCCGAGAATCTTATATCCCTTGAAAACTATGGCAAGGGGTATGGCGGTGGTGAAGAGCCTCACGCCGGTAGCAAGGGTCCTGGTAACGAGGAACACTACCGAGGCGTAGTTCCTCGTCTTCTCGCCAAAACGGGTGCGCAATAATTCATATGCGGTGACCAGTTCGCCGCGATAGTAGGACGGGAGGAAGAGAAACGCAATCGCTATTCTTCCGATGATATAGCCGATAGCAATTTGGAGGAAGTTTAAATTCGTCAGGTACGCCAGGCCGGGTATCGAAATAAAAGTTATCGCGCTGGTCTCGGTGGCGACAACCGCAAATGAGACCGCCAGCCATGGTATATTTCTTCCCCCGACGAAATAGTCTTTCGTGCTTTTCTGTTTCCCTCCGGTGATGACTCCGAACGCTGCGACGCCAACCAGATACGCTATGACAATGACATAATCGATTGAAGTAAATCCCATGTTTCCCCTGCAGAGCCGCCTGCCTTGATTAGTCCAACGATTCGACCGACTGATGGATAGTAAAAATGCTCTCGAGCTGCGTTATCCTGAAAAGGTTACGAACATCCTGATTCGGCACGACCAGATGGATTTCACCTTTCAGCTCTCTCATCTGTCTTTCAGCAACCAGGAGCGCGCTCAAGCCTGTTGAGTCGCAGGATTTTACGGAGCTCATGTCCACGATGAACTTCTTCAACGGCGGCTGACAGATAACCAGAAACTCGGCCTTCAATTGAGGAGAGACCTGTGCGTCCAGCTTGTCAACATTCACTCTGAGGAGAGTGTACCCTTTGTGGGTTTCGGTTTCGAAAGTTTTCTTTTTCATTTTTCCTTAAACATTTTTATCGTGTTTGCAAGAAGTTCATAAGCTTTCTTCATGTCGTCACTGCGCTGCGTCCTTATCTGCAAATCATAATACCTGTCGCTGTCGTTCTTTGTGAACCCCACCGTCATCTTGGCGTCCGATTTGTAACACAGGTAGGACATGAACAGATCCTCCGAATGACTCATGTCGAAGGCGATATCAAAATTCTCCCGATGGAGTCTCGAGATCAGATCGCGTTTCGGGAGCTTGAGCCAGGTCGTATCTGATTGCGAAAAAACAATGATTTCGTTTCGGTAAGTTGCGAGTTCGCGCATGTTATCGCTCACGAGGAGGACCGCCCGCCGGAAATATTTCATGAATGATTCCACGACGCTTCGCGCGAGGTAGAATTCCAGACTTAATCTCGGCATCAAAAATATTGCGGAGTTGGAAGACTTTATCATGTCGTTGAAAGTGAGAGCTTTCTTATTGCGCCTGGTGCGTCTCCTTACAACGGTATTGGCAAATCTTTCCTTTAAACTCATTTTGCTTTCTCTGAAGAAGTCCTTTCGCGGGATCCGGCGAAGAGGTCGTCCCCGGCAGCCGCGCCTGTATCAGCACCGGCGAGCTTCAAAAACTCCTTCTCATCCAATATACGAACACCAAGTCTTTTTGCGCTATCGTACTTCGAACCCGGGTTTTCACCGGCAACGACATAATCGGTGTTCTTACTTACCGACCCGGTGACATTTCCTCCGGCATTCCTTATGAGCTCGGAAGCCTCCTCGCGCGACATCGATGAAAGTGTTCCGGTCAGAACAAAGGTTTTCCCTTCAAGAGATCCGGTTCCTGCTTTCACCGCGCCAGACGGTTTGATACGGAGTTCGTGAAGCCGGCGGATTATTTTCCTGCCCCCCGGCGAACTGAAGTAGTCGAGAACCGATCCCGCCGCCACCGGCCCCACTTCGGCAAGACTCTTCTTTACTTTTGCCAACCGGTTTTCGATCTCCGAAATTTCCCGGGATAGAATATCGTACCTTTTTTTCCTTGCATTTAATTCGGATGCGGTCCTGGCCGGATTGGCACGCGACTTCGGCGACACGGTCTTAATTTCAGATCTTTTAGATCCGAGATCCCTTAGGTCCTTCAATATTTCTGAGCCGGCAAGTTCATCAAGTGAATCGTGGACTAGCGCGAGTTGTCTCGCTGTTGCCTCTCCTACATCTGGAATCGCGAGCGCTTGTATCCACCGTTCAAGCGGAAGAGTCCGCGCACGCTGGAGGGCGTTGACAACCTTGATCGCATTCTTCTCGCCGAAAACTCTGGGTTCTTCGTCGCTACCCAAGTTGAGTCCGGCGAGCTGGTTTACCTTCAGATCGAACAGGTCCAGCGGCTCATCCACGAGTTTTCTTTCCACAAGTTTTTCTGCAACGATACCGCCGAGCGATTCGATATCGAGAGCCTTGCGCTGTGCGAAATACTCCACGCGCCTCGTCTTCTGGGCCGGGCAGCCGGCGACATTCTGACACCGCCACGCTACTTCTTTCTTGTCTCCGGCGGCAATTCTTTCTTTCGCGATCGTGCCGCCGCAGGCCGGACACTTCCCGTCGACAAATTTGTAAAGGTCGAATTCCCTGGCGCCCTTTGGACGCTTCGACTTAATTACCTCCACAACCTCCGGGATCACCATCCCAGCCTTACGTATGACGACCGTGTCCCCGATGCGAATGTCTTTGCGCCGCACTTCATCCTCATTGTGCAGAGTCGCCCGGGAAATTGTTGACCCCTGCAGGAAAACCGGCTCCAATTCAGCAACGGGAGTGAGAACTCCTGTCCGTCCGACTTGCACAGTGATTCCTTTGAGGAGAGTTTCAGCGGGGGTGATCCACGGGACAGGTTTGTGTACAATAGCGTAGCCCGGCGCCCGTGTCTTCGAGGGTATTGCTTTCCAAGCAGACATGCGGTTCACTTTAATCACAATTCCGTCGATTTCGTAAGGGAGCTCACCTCTCAGATCATGCTTCTCATCATAACGGCAAACCACAGATTCATTGTACCGTCTTATTACTTCCTCCATACCTTTGCAGAGCCACCATTTTCTTTGCGTGGAAAGGCCGAACCGTTTCAGTGATTCGAGCATTTCAGAGTGCGTTTCAAAACTTATCCCTTCAGCAGCGCCGACTCCGTAAAATACCGCGCTTATGGGTCGCTCGGACACGAGATGAGGATCTAACTGTTTCAGGGCCCCGGCCGTAGCATTGCGCGCATTCGGATAACTCTTTTCTCCGGACGCTTCCATCCGTTCGTTGAGTTTTTCGAAATCCTTTGTCGACATGTACGCTTCACCCCGCACCTCGAGAAGCGCAGGCGGATCTTTCATTTTTAATTCAAGCGGAATTGCGCGGACTGTCCGCAAATTCACCGTGATGTCATCGCCGTATTGCCCATCTCCACGAGTTACACCTAATGCGAGTTTACCTCTGCGATAGTGTACACCGATTGAGACTCCGTCCACTTTAGGTTCAAGAACATATTCCACAACAGCAGTCTTCAGATATTTCTTTATGTTCGCGTCGAAGTCCATCAGTTTGGGCAGCGTGTTCTGGTCTTGAAGTCTGTGCCGCTTCTCGCGATCAGGTTCGGTCTCCTTGGTAGGGAGATCCGATGCGTCGATCTTCTCCAGCGACAGCATCGGTTGGACATGTTTGACTCGCTTGAAACCCTTGATGGGTTCTCCGCCGACCCGCTGTGTAGGTGAATCGGGGGTGATTAGCTCAGGATGCACCCGCTCGAGCTCTGTGAGTCTCTTCATCAGCTGATCGTATTCATAGTCGCTGATTGAAGGCTCTGCGAGCACATAGTACCTATAATCGTGATCGCGGATTTCCCGCCGCAGTTTTTCTATTTCCGCCCCTGGATCGCCCGCGGTACTCTTCACTTCTTAATGGTACCGTCTTTTAGTATCGTTACGTTTCTGATGACGACGCCTGATCCACCCAGCGGTGGATATTGATGGCCGTTCAGCACGATTGTTAATCCGCCAGCGTTCCCGATCGTCATGTTGAACTTCCGTTTTCCCCAGAAAGTGAAACGGTTGCCCGGTCTCATTAAGAGATCGTATGTCCGCCCTTCGTCAACGACAAGATTCACCCAGACGGTATCGTCGGCACTGAGCACAAGTCTTGAGCTGTCGACTTTTTCAATCTTCGGCGTCGTGGCGGCAGTATAAGCCGAATCGAATTTCTTTTGATTAATTACTTCTGTGTTGTCATACGTCGTGCTCAGATCGACGGGAGGTTTCTTGTTCGGAGAAAAAGCGAGGTAAGAGAGTATTGCCAGTATCACTACACCGATTCCGCCCGCGGCAATCTTCTGGGCTTGGGTGAGACTAACCTGTTTTCCGCCACTTTGCTTCGGAGGCTGAATTTCTCTCTGTTGGGTAACTGCCTTGAGCGATTCGACGTGGAGGTCGTACTTCTTTATCGCGTCGTCGGGATCTAATCCGACCGCCTTCGCATAATCTCTGATGAACGCACGGATGTATGTCTCCGGAAGAATCTCGAGGTTCCCCGCCTCAATCGCTTCCAGAAACTTCATGCTGATGCGAGTCTGAATTGCGACATCGGACAGCCGGATCTTCCGTTCCTGCCTCTGTTTTCTCAGGTATTCCGAAAAGTTTTCCATGAAATTGTTTAAATCTGTAACGTTTTGAATCTAATTAAGTTAGGTAACTATAACAACGAGTAAAACTCCCAATGAATAACAAAAATACCGATTTTGCAGAAGGTCCGTCGCAATGCCGCTTGACATTCGCATCGCCCTCCCACATATTTAGTAGAAATATATCTACTATACGCTGGAGGAGTTATGGAAGAGCTGACTGACAGGCAACAGAGGGTTTTTAAATTTATTCAGGCGCACTACAAGAAGAACGGTTTTCCTCCGACGATCAGGGAGATCGGTCATCACATAGGTGTGAAATGGAATCACGGAATAGAAAGACATCTTGATGCGCTTGAGAAAAAGGGGTACATAAAGCGCTCGCGTGACAAAAGCAGAGGCATCCAGCTCGCTTACAAGACCACAGGAACGGAAGTGCCGATAGTCGGACGAATCACCGCCGGCAAGCCCATTCTCGCCGTGGAAAATATAGAGGAGCGTGTTGTCCTCGATCCTTCATTCGTTCGCGGCGACAGCAACTTTCTGCTGATGGTAGAAGGGTTGAGCATGAAGGACGCCGGTATTCTCGACGGCGACCTGGTGTTGGTGCGTCAGCAATCGACTGCGGAACCCGGCGATATTGTTGCCGCGCTGCTGCACGACGAGGAAGCAACCGTAAAAAGATTCAGACAAGATGGCGACCAGATTTTTCTTGAACCGGAGAATCCTGAATTTGCTCCCATCGTAGTAGACTCTTCCTCGGTGAAAATAATTGGGAAGGTGCTCGCAGTACTCAGGCTTCTCGATAATCAGCTCACAGTGAAGAAACTTCCCTAAGGAAACCACCTGCGTGTCTGCCTCAGAGAGAGACAGGTATCCTACCATATTTCACATCGACGTCGATGCGTTCTTCGCATCCGTCGAGGTGGCACTCAATCCTGATCTTGCGGGCAAGGCTGTAATCGTCGGAGGTCTCTCGACTGACCGGGGAGTGGTCGCCTGCCCGAACTACGAGGCGAGGAAACTCGGTGTGAAAACTGCGATGCCAATATCCGCGGCGTACTCCCTCGCGCCCGATGCAGTTTTCATAAGAGGAAGCTATCGAACATATGAGAACTATTCACGCCGGTTCATAAAGATTCTCGAAGATTTTTCTCCCGACGTCCGCGCCGCCAGTCTCGACGAAGCATATCTCGACGCGAACGGGTGTCTTCATTTCTGGGATTTTCAACCTCGACTCCTCGCTTCTGAGATCAAGAGGGCGATATCGGACGAACTGAAAATAACCGTCTCGATAGGAGTCGCTTCCAATAAATTATGCGCGAAGGTAGCTTCCGACTATTCAAAGAAGACGCGTGACACTGCTTCAAAGTCCGGACCACCGGATGGCCTTTATATCGTCGACCTGGGAAGTGAAAAAGATTTTCTTGCACCCCTTCCCGTCTCTTCGATTCCTGGAATAGGTAGACGCACAACCGAGGTGCTGAACGATATCGGAATTACAACCGTTGGCGCGCTAGCCGGGTACGACAAGAAATCACTTCACGAAATCTTCGGCCTCGTCGGCGAATTCCTCTACCGAGCAGCCAATGGTCTCGGGGATAGGATTATCTCATCGGAAGCCGGGCACGCGAAGTCAATTTCCAGGAGCACGACATTCGGCGAAGATTCGGATGATGAAGACTTCATATTATCCACGATATTCACTCTCTCCGAAAGTGTTGCGTCGGAACTCAGGGACGGACGTCTGGCGGCAACAACTATTAATGTTAAGATGCGCTATTCTCACGGTACTCCGATCTTGGGCTTTAGTGAAAAGCGCAGATTCACTGATCGGCAATTCGTAACTTACCAGAAGGATTTCACGGTGAGAGAGCCCACGAATTCAGAATTCGAAATCACTTCGGTTGCTTTCGAACTCTTCAAATCGCTCTGGCTTCCTGGCAAAAAGGTCAGATATGTCGGTGTACGCGTTTCAAATATCAGAGAGGAAAAAAGCCAGCTCGACATTTTTCGGGCGGATCACGACAAGCGACGAGACTTGCTTTTTGATATAGACAAGATCCGTGGAAAATTCGGTTACGATTCCGTTTACTTCGGGATAGCTAAACTTGCCGATAACAGACGCGCCGCGGCGCACCGGGTAGTCGGATTTGTGCCGCATTCACGCCGCAGATAATTATTCCACGCAAAACCTTGAAAGAGTCCGGCACTATGAGAATATTTCTAAAGATGGATCTCATCAGGTCATTTCTGTCGACAATTTCGGATCAATTTGCTTTACTTCTCGCACCGGCACTGATTCTTTTTTTGACTTCATTCCACGAACTTCCCTCCCTTGTTGCAGATTACTCGTTCGGCAATTTCAGGGACCCAAGGGGAATAAGTATTGATGCGGCGGGGACCGTCTACGTGGTTGACACAGGGAGGGACTTGCTTTTGCGATACGACACCAAAGGTGATTCCACGGGAGGAGTCGGAGGCTATGGCTGGGGAGATTATCAATTCGACAAGCCTTACGATGTCTGCGCGACAAACGGAGTCGAAATCTACGTTGCCGACTACAACAACCAGAGGATCCAGCGGTTTGACAGGACTCTTGCGAACGTCGCGACATTAGACACGCACGACGCGGCGGACGAGTCTGACCGATTCGGATATCCTTCCGGAGTCGCCGTTTCGAGGCTTGGCGATTTGTTCATTTGCGACGACGAAGATATCAGGATGGTGAAGGTCAACACTTTCTCAACTGTTGAACGAACATTCGGAAATTATGGAGAGGGCGCGGGAGCACTCTCCATGCCTGGTCAGGTGGCAATCGGATCCCACGACGAAATTTACGTTTCCGATAAAGGACGAATCGCGGTCTACGATAATTTTGGAAACTTCGTCAGGTCAATAGGCGCCGGGCTGCTTCACAATCCCACCGGCATAGGAGTAGGGAATGACAAGGTCGGTGTTTGTGACTCGGATACATTGTACTTTTTCGCTCTCGGAGGCGAGCTCCTTGCCAGGTTTTCACCGGCAGATGTGGTGGGGGAAAATGTGGCTCACTTCGAGGATGTGTCGATAGAGGCAAATAAGATCTATATCCTGACAGACAGAAAGGTCGTCGTCACAAGATCGAACTTCTAATTTTTGCTTAATGCGCGCGCGAAAGACTAACACCGATATATCATCAGCAAGACTTCAAAAACGGCGGAACATATCTTCGGTTTCTTCCATCAATTCTCAAGAAGAGATCAGACGGCAAGGACTTCGGGGTTCACGATCGCGGGGGGACGTTCACCTTTATAGACCGCGATGACGTTGGCAGCGGCAAGCTCGGACATCTTCGCGCGCGTCTCCACAGTTGCGCTGCCGAGATGCGGAGCTAGCACGACATTGTCGAGTCGCATCAAGGCCTTGTTTATTTTCGGCTCGTTGACATAAACGTCGAGTCCCGCGCCGGCAATCTTCCGATTCTTCAAGGAGCTGATCAAAGCGTCTTCGTCAATTATCTCCCCGCGTGCAGTATTGATGATGATAGAATCGGGGTTCATGAGTTTCAACTCGCGCGGCCCGATCATCCCGCGGGTATCGTCCGTGAGCGGGACATTCACACTTACGAAATCGGCGACGCTCAGGAGGTCTTCGAGTTGGAGGAATTCACCTCCAATCGATTCTATCTCACTGTTCCTTTTATGTGAAAAGTACTTGATTACCATCCGGAACCCGAGAGATCTCCGCGCGACCGCCGTCCCGATTCTTCCAGCTCCGATGATTCCTATTGTTTTGCCGTTCACCTCATGACCGAGCATCAGTAGCGGCGTCCAGCCTGTGAATTTTCCCGAACGCACCAGCCGATCACCTTCCGCAATTCGCCTCGCGGTCGCAAGGAGCAACCCTATCGCCATATCGGCAGTCGCATCCGTAAGAACGCCGGGCGTGTTTGTTACGACAATTCCCTTCCTTGTGGCAGCAGGGACATCAATGTTGTTGTAGCCAACTGCAAAGTCGGATATCACCTTTATACTCGAGAGCCTGGAAATGACATCTTTGTCGAACCTATTACTCAGCATCGCGACAACCCCGAAAGCACCATCGAGCTTCCTCAGGAGCTCCGTGGGAGTCAGGTCCTTGTTAATCATGTTCATATCGACCGTAAAGTGTCTCTTCAGGAGCAATACTCCGTTTTCAGGAATACGGCGGGTAACTACAACTCTTTGATTTGCTTGGACTGATTTCATGCTAATGGGAAATGTTGATGATCTAAGTTAAGAGAATAAGAACAGGCAATGATTGTCGGTATACAATTTCTCTCTCAAGTCTGCGGGTCCGCTCCGCCTGTGGTCAGAACTCGCACGAGAACCTGAATTCTCTCTTATGACAGGATTTTATTTAACGATGCTGCCGCTCTCGAGGTCGACGTCAATCGAGAGGATGGCAAGCTTGCCGTCTTCAGTGGAAGCCGCAAGGAGCATACCGTTCGATTCCAGTCCCATCAGTTTGGCCGGTTCGAGATTCGCGACAATGATGATGTTCCTTCCCAACAGCTGTTCCGGTTTATAATGCTTCGCGATTCCGGCAATTACCTGGCGCTTGTCTGGACCCACCTCAACTTCGATCCGAAGGAGCTTTTCCGACTTAGGAACCTTTTCGCATGCGGTTATTTTTCCAACACGCAAGTCGACCTTTCTGAAATCATCGATCGTAATCTTCGGTTTCAGCGGCGCGAAAGGAGACTTGGGAGACACGGAGATGTTCGCATCGTTGCCGGTCGTCTTGCTTATCTCGTCATCAATCACGGAGTCCTCAATCTTGGCAAACAATATACGGAGTTCGCCCAGTTCCTTCCCATCCGGAATTTCGAGCGACCCTGTGGAGTCCCATCGGGCGGACGCGGCCTTTCCGTCGAGCCGCAACATTCTCCAGATTTCCTCGGATGCGAATGGGATCACAGGAGAGAGAATTATGGCAAGCGAACGCGTCATCTGGACGCAAATGTTAATCGTCGTCCCGCATTGCTCCGGATCTTCGATCCTCGTTTTCCATGGCTGCGAGTCATTGAAATACTTGTTGGCAGAACGGGCAAGCGACATCGCTTCGACGACTCCGTCACGGAATTTGAACTCATCGAACAATTTCCCCACTTTGGCAGGTGCATCCTCTATCTGGCTTATCGCCCACCGATCAAGATCGCTTAGTTTTCCTCTTGCCGGCACTTTTCCGACGTAATACCTTTGGACAAATTGGAGTGTCCTGTTCACAAAATTCCCGAGTGTGTCGGCAAGCTCGTTGTTTACGCGCGCCTGGAAATCCTTCCAATAGAAATCGCTGTCGCGTGATTCCGGCAGATTTAATGCCAACGCGTATCTCAATGTGTCCGGCGGAAACACTGAAATAAAATCACCGAGGTCTATGCCCCATCCTCTGCTCTTCGAAAATTTCTTTCCTTCGAAATTCAGGAACTCGTTGGCGGGAACCGCATCGGGAAGTATATATCGTGATTTTCCGCCGTCGTTCCATGCCATGAGGAATGCGGGAAAGATCAATGTGTGAAATACGATATTGTCTTTTCCTATGAACGCGATATACCGGGTTCCTTCATCCTGCCAGTATCTTTTCCAGAGATCGGGGTCTCCCCTCAGCTGAGAGAGTTCGCGCGTGGAAGAAATATATCCGAGGACCGCTTCGAACCAGACATATAACACTTTGTTCTCGTAGCCATGAAGCGGCACCGGGATTCCCCAATGAAGATCCCTGGTTACAGCGCGATCCTGCAGACCCTCCAACAACCAACTGTCGATATATGCGCGGACGTTATCCTTCCAGGACCGTGACCGGACATATTCCTCCAGTCTTTTCTGGAAACGACCGAGTGGAAAATACCAGTGCTTAGTTTCACGGACGACAGGAGTTGATCCGCAGATTTTGCATTTCGGATTTATCAGCTGTGTTTGCTCAAGCCACGTACCGCACCTTTCGCACTGGTCTCCTCGTGCCTCCGGATTCCCACAGACAGGACAAGTGCCTTCGACATACCTGTCAGCAAGAAACATCCGATCGGTTTCACAGTAAAGCTGCTTCTCACTCTTTTCGACCAGAAGTTTCTGGCGATAGAACTCAAGAAAGAATTCCTGTCCGGTCTGGTGATGGACAGGGAGACTCGTCCTGGAATAGTTGTCGAAGCTCATTCCGAATTTTTCGAAGCTCGATTTGTTCATCGAATGATATCGATCGACAATTTCCTGAGGTCCGACATGCTCTTTTTCGGCAGTGATAGTGATAGGAACGCCGTGTTCGTCCGAACCGCAGATAAATATCACGTCTTCGCCTTTCAGGCGCAGGTAGCGCACGTAAATGTCGGCGGGTAAATACGCACCGGCCAGGTGGCCAAGATGAATCGGCCCGTTTGCATAGGGAAGCGCAGCAGTGACGAGCGTACGTGAGAATTGCGAAGACAATTAATTACCGTTAATGGTTATGAATCTGGTTTACGTGGTATGTGTTCTGGAAGGATTTAACGTCGGCCAGGTTAACTGCCTCCACTACATCCGTGTTCTGATAACGTATATAAATGAAGTCTCTGAATATGTCCAATTTATCTATGACCCCCTCGCCCTTCGAAGTGACGATCTTCGCCGTTAAAGGTGGAAATCTTCTCAAGGCATCAGCGTAGCTTTCCAGTTCAAAAAGAATGCAGCACTTCAGCCTTCCACAAGAGCCCGCAAGCCTCTGAGGATTGAGAGAGAGATTCTGGAATCTTGCGTGATCGAGATTGACACGCTTGATTTGCGACATCCATCCCAAACAACAGATCTCCCTGCCGCAAATTCCGAGTGCTCCTATCTTTCGCGCCTCGTCACGCGCGCCGATCTGCCTGAGCTCAATCCTGGTCCTGTATACACTCGCAAGATCGCGCACCAGCAGCCTGAAGTCGACACGCCCTTCAGCGGTGAAATAGAAAGTTATCCGCGACCGGTCGAACTGGTATTCCACAAGCGCCAGTTTCATATCGAGGTGATATTTCTGACTCCTCGCGTTGAAAATCGCAACCGCCTTCTCTTCCGTCTGGCGGTTCTCCTCCAGTTGTCTGACGTCCTCTTCTCCGGCAAGTCGGAGAACGTTTCTCATTGGTTGACCTACAAGTCCTCTGGAGCGGCGCTTCTCATGCGCGGCTTCGCCGACAGAAACGACCATCCCCATATCGGTCCCGCGCTCTGCATCAAGAATGACCATAGATCCAGCTTTGATCTCGCCGCCCGAGTTATTCACGCAAAAGCAGCTGCGACTCGACTTAAAACGGATCTCAACCACATCAAGTGCGGCTTCCTTGTTTTCCAGGTCTGCTCCGACAGGCGGCGACCCCGATGCACACTCCGTGCATCCTCCACAAGGTCCAACGAACTCGGAGAGCGCAGTAGCTTCGATCTCCTCGACTCCAAGTTCGTACTCTCTATCTTCTAGCCCTTCTAACCCTTCAAATTCGCCAAGATCATCAGGCATTTTCAGCCTCTCTATTCTTGTTCAGCAACCCGCTAAGGTTCAACATCAAATTTACAAAAAGGAGTCCTAAATTCACATTCCCGTCTATCTGAGCTATTGCCGTATCTATGATATTCGCGGCTTCAACCAAGCGAGTGTCGTCGAAGCTCTTTGACATTCTCGTCAGTACGTCGATACGGTCCTGGTTAATGATCTCCTCCGGGAGATCGAAGTGCATTACAGCCGCGTCGCGCAGCCATATCTGGACCATCTTGAGGAGAGTCTCAGTGCGAACGGCATCTTTGGTCTCAAGTGCCTTAAGAGCGCGTGAGGCCATTAGTGAATAGTTGCTGACTGCGATGTCCCTCAAGATGTCGAGCGCCTCGTCCCTTATCTCCAGCGTTTCCGTCTCGAGGAGCTCTACCGCTTTACTGTAGGAACCGCCCGATAGTCTTGCCTTAAGCTTCGCATCCGCGCGGTCAGTTGAGTGCCTCTCGACGAGAGCTTCCGCAATCTCTTTTTCCGAAAGGAGATCGAATCGCATTGTCTGACATCTCGAGACAATTGTCGGGAGGAGGGCACTTCTCTTGCTCGTCGTAAGTATGAAGAGTGTCCCCGGGCTTGGCTCTTCCAGTACTTTCAGCAAGGCGTTAGCAGATTCCGTTCCCACTTCATGCGCCTGCATTACGATTACGACTCTCCTGCCTCGCTGGAAAAGGGACAACGCATCCTCTCGTATCACTTCCCTGATGCTGCTGATCTTTATTATTTGTGCCTTCGGAACAGACATCGCATGGTACGGATCGCGGGCTTTCTGCGCAAGCTCTTCCCTGATTTTCTTTATTGCCTTCTCGTCGAGCTTGTCCAGCGGACCGTCGTCTTTCGTTTCACCCTCTCCCCTTGGGAGCGGGAATACCAGATGGATATTCGGATGCTGCAGCGCGGCCGCCTGTTTGCACGAAGTACATTCCTCACACGCCTCGTTGGCGCCTCGCTCACAGTTCAAAGTCTTTGCAAGCTCTATCGCGGTGGCATCTTTGCCGATTCCCTCGGGCCCATCGAATAGCAGGGCGCCCGGAATTCTGGCCGATGAGATTAATTGCTTCAGAAGCCCCTTGACTCTTTCCTGCCCTATGACTTTATCCCAGCTCATCAGAATGCCTGCTCAATTCCAAAGCTGAGCACGAACTGACGCGCGATCATACTCCCGCTCTGCTGAAAGAGAAATTGCCGACCTGCCGGAGCCTTCGGGTCATAGAATCTGAAGCCGAGGTCGACCCTTAGTGGTCCGAAGAATAAATTGTACCTCAACCCGAAACCGACTGCCACGGCCACGGAACTGGGCGTTATCTGATTGTAGGAATCCCACAAGTTGCCCGCGTCGACGAATAGAACGCCGCCAATATCTCCTGCAATATGAAACCTCTCCTCAACATTTGTCTCGATAAGTGCGTTGCCTCCGTATTCAGGGAACTGCACGTCACCCAACTCGCGGGTCCTCCAGCCACGTATACTCCCCGACCCTCCCGCGAAGAAACGATGGTTAAGAGGAATGGGGCCGTTGAGGTTTTGTTCATACGTTCCGTATTCCTGCGCATAGCCCGCATTTGCGCGGAGCGCCAGGATATTTGTGGCTGCGTCGTTCAACGGGATGTACCACCGTCCATTAACAGTAAACTTCCAGTACTGAGCAAAGGGGAAATCAGAATGAGGAAAGACAGAACTTATCAGTTTCGGTATTACTCCGGCTTCCTCGATCGTAGCCGAATTGAAGAAACCTCTTGT
This sequence comes from Candidatus Kryptoniota bacterium, assembly GCA_036567965.1. Taxonomy (NCBI): domain Bacteria; kingdom Pseudomonadati; phylum Candidatus Kryptoniota; species Candidatus Kryptoniota bacterium. Next base: position 29,332 of record DATCTN010000027.1, on the reverse strand, counting down.
AGGAAAAAGTTTATTATCAGTTTTGTCGCGCTGTATCCCGAATGTAATGATCGAATTGAATTGAGGAGTCTCAAGTCCCAGCGGGAGCGGTATCGCTTTCAAGGAATCCACTTTTGCACGCTCTATGTCCCAGTCCAGGTATCCGGTTGTGAACTGCGCAAACCTTTCGCTAATCCTGAACTTATTCCTAGCCACGAGTTGGACGTATGGCTCCTGCTTATCGACCAGGAACGAGACGTCCCAGGTAAGACTGGTCGCGTTAGAGAATAGATACGGCTGTATCATTTCTGCCGTCGCCTCGATTCTCCCCACCGTGACAGTGTCCTGCAAGGCTTTCGAGCTGAATGTCACAAGACTGAAACTCTCGAGTTGAATGCTTGCGTTCAAACTGAGCAGCCTGGCGTCTCCAAGAAAGTTGCGATGAAGATAGCCGAGTCCGCCGCCGTAGTTAAATGCGTTATTCTCATCGCTTATCAGGAGTTCCGGCGTGATTTCGTGCGTCGGCCGGGACCTCAGAGAGATAACCACGGGTAAAGTATCGGTCGGTGGGGGTTTGTTCGGGATGACTATCTTCGCCAGTTCGAAAAGATTGAGCTCATATAGCCGTTGCTCGCTCAAGCTGTCTGCCGTGTAACTGTAAACGTCTCCGCCCTTGAAGAGCATCTCACGCAGGACCACATGACGCTCGTATGAGACGTTTCCGCTGTCAAGTGATATCACTGACAAATCTCCCCACAGATATCGTCTACCTGCGCTAAAATATAGATCGACCTTGACCTGCACGCTGTCTGAATCGACCCGCACCGGTGAGACAACGAGGCTGTCTCGCTTTGCGTACGCGTAGCCGTCGTTCTGGAGGAGACCGAGAATGCGGTTAGCTTCACCGACCACGCTGGAAGCAGAATAGCGCAGGCCGATTTTCAAGGCTGGTTTTTCATTCAGCAGCTCAGAGAAATTCTCCGAACTGTCCCTTATCCCGTGAAGGCCGATCGAATGCACATAAGAAGCAGGTCCTTCATTAATCATTACGTGGACATCGACAATGTCATCGGCGTTGTCATAATCGAGACTGCTATCTACACTCACAAACGGAAAGCCGTTGTCCTTATAAAAATATTTGAGCCTGAACAGATCGGCTCGAAGGACAATCGGGTCAAGGTATCTCGCGCTATCCCCAATTATGTGACCCAGCTTGTACAAGAAGCGGGAGAATCCGGATCCGGACTCTCTGGTTAGCATTATCGCTCGAAGATCGGCATCCGAGAACGCTTCATTTCCCGAAAAAGAAATCGAATGAATCATGAATTTACTCTGAGCAGTCGCGGCGGAGGAAAGGACGACTAGGAGGAAAAGTGTGTAAAGGGGTTTCATCGAACATTTAAGATACAAAAAAGCCCAGTTGAATCCGAAAATCCAACTGGGCCGTTTAGGGATATCTAGTTTTTAATATTCGCTTTCGTCTTCGTAAAAGAAATCTTCGTCGCTCGGATAATCGGGCCAAATTTCTTCTATACTCTCGTAAGGCTCATCGGTATCCTCGAGTTCCCGGAGATTTTCAACCACCTCGATAGGCGCACCTGTTCTGACAGCGTAGTCGATCAGCTCGTCCTTCGTAGCGGGCCAGGGAGCATCTTCAAGGTATGTCGCGAGCTCTGGCGTCCATATCATATCACTGACCTCCTTTCTTTCATTACCATAGGTAGCTAGCATCTCTTATCGTTTCTATTTCAATTCTTCGCTGCATCACTGTAAATGCCTGAAACATTGTAATCCCGGTCATTGAAAAAGTATGAGTTCGGATCGACGTGGACCCCGTTCTTCAAAACCTCGTAATGGAGATGTGGTCCTGTCGACAGCCCGGAGTTACCGCTCAGCGCGATGACCTGGCCTCTTTTCACTTTCTGTCCGTCGCGAACCAGTGGCTTAGAGAGGTGACCGTAAAGAGTGGAATATCCAAATCCATGATCGATTTCGATAACGGATCCGTATCCGCCGCGCTGGCCGATATAAGAAACGACGCCATCTCCCGTAACGTGCACAGGAGTCCCGATATCGGCAACAAGATCGATTCCTTCATGCATGATTCTCATCCTGAGAATAGGATGAAACCGGTAGCCGAAGCCGTCTGTTTCAACTCCGCCGCGAATCGGATCAATAGCCGGGATGTGCGCAAACAATTTCTGATTAGTCTGGTATCTGTCGAGTATGGTCAAATAACTCTGCGACTGGAAACTGGCCTCGCGTTCCAGCGCATCGAGTGTCCCGGTCGCACGACCGATCAACTCGTTCGCATCCGAAGAAACTCCGTAGTCTTGGTTCACTTCAACGCCACCTACGGAAACTTTTCGCACGTCTTCGGACAACTGGGGTAAATTAGTCGCTGATCTCAACTGTGCATCGCTCTTGCCAAGTGTGCTCATAACCGACTCAAACGCATCAAGCCTTCTGTCGAGCGAGGCAAGTTGTGCTTTCAAAACCGTATTCTCTCTTGCTATGCTGTCTGCGCGTAAACTCTTCAACCCAAATACATCCAATCCGAAATATCCGGCCACCAATGTAAGAGCAGACGATGCGAACATCAGCGAAGCGACAACAATTGCCAGCTTCGCCGCTCCCACCGACTTGAAACTCAGATCGGACTTAGAGTAGTAATACAGTTTTCGCATTGGCGCTTCCTCTTTTCTAGAGACACAATTAAGCCCAAAAGCAAAACAGCCAATAGGCAAAAATAGGCCGATTTTTGACAGAGCTGTCAGTCAAAAACGACCTGTGGAAGTTAAAAAGGCTTTAAGTCTTTGTCAAGAAAAAAGTTGGGATGAAGACAAATTAATGGAAAAAGAGGTACTTAGGCATCACGTAATGTGAGTCTGATCAAAAAATGGATGGGAAAAGTGCGACGGCAACCCCGACTAATGTCCCATCCACAATTCCTACCGCGATAGATAGGAGCAAAGCTGGAAACAGCTTTTGACCGGCCATTTCGCTAATAATGAAAATTCCGGCTACACCTCCAAATCCTCCGGAAATAGCACCTACGATCCATCTTTCAATCCCAATTGGCTCCGCCTTTATGAAATGAGCGGCTGAGGTAGCTATCACTGCGATAACTGTAGCACCTATCATACTGCCAAAGAGCAAGTCGCGTTGTTCTCTTGAGGAGAAGAGTCTTTTGGAATGTTCTACTGCTGTCACTCGAAACGAATTCCTTGGTTTTCCAGACGAGAATCTTCCAATTCTATGAAATACCACATTTATTCGTTGATTTCCCAAAGGGTATATAAAAACGAGGCACTCCCGGGCAGGAGTGCCTGTTTTCCGCAGCGGGAAGAAGAATCTTTACTTGGGGTTTGACCGCTAAATTAGGAGGCTGCATTAGGGCATGCGAGTCGTGCTTCGCGATTTGTGGCAGCGTGGGATAACTGAGCGGCAAGACCTTCTTCCCATGTCAGGGGGCTGTTTGCGGGTATGCAACTCTTAAAACTAAAACTCCATTCAGTTCCCTGATTACAAATCAAGTTTTTATAATGAACAATCAATCTCAAACTCTCTTCTTGTTATTTAGCTAATTCCGTGCCGGAAATTTGCCGCGAGAATCGCCGGAAAACCTGTTCGGCTAGATGGAAGAGTCGCAAGTTGAGAAATGGAGTGGCAAGTTGCAAAAGAGGAATCTCACTATCGATTTTTGTGGCGATTTAAACCGCTCGCGAGCATGATTATATTATTCCATGAGATGGTTGATAGACGGATATAATGTCATTCTCTCAAATGAGAAACTAGCAAAGCTCATGAGGCAGAATCCGGAATCGGCAAGAGATGAGTTGATTCGGACCGTACTAAATTCCGGAATTGCGAGAGAGTCCGTAACGATCGTCTTCGATGGGAAGCATTCCGGCTCCATACAAACGCCCGCAAAAAATCTTGAGATCATATTCTCTTCGCTTCCCGAAACCGCGGATGATGTGATAAAGAAAAAAGTAGGAATGAGCTCAAGCAGACGCTCGACGGTTGTAGTGAGTGACGACAGGTCGATCAGAAATTTCGCAAGAGAATGTGGGGCAGGGGTGCTCGGGAGCAGGGAATTTCTGTCTTACCTTAGCGAGAAGAAACGGAAAGTCTCATTTGAGAAGCGATCGGAGAAACCAGAACCCAGCGGAAGTGTCGACGCGGAACTCCTCCGGCTGTTCACGGAAAACAAAAAGAAGAACTGAGTCATGTTGTTAGCACGCCCGCAGATAATTCTTATTTTTCTTTTCGCATCATATGCCGCAGGCCAGATAAAAATTTCGGACGGAACCGAGATCAACTTCGGCACGATCTATAATACATCTAGGCTCATATCGAAATCTGTCATCCTCAAGAACACCGGCAAATCAACGCTCGTGATAAAGGGTGTGCGAACGAGCTGCGGCTGTACCGTGGCGAAGATATCCGACAGCCTGCTCGCGCGCGGAAGACACACTATCATCCATGTCACATTCAATCCGGAAGGCTACCTCGGAAAGGTCAGTAAATTCATTCACGTTTTTACAACCGATCCGTTAAACCCAACGATTACGATCAGACTGACCGGAACGATTGCAACTGTTCTACAGTCCTCGCCTCCGTATATTTCGTTCAGGGGTTCAAGTTTTGGAGCACCGGACACTGTCAGGTTATTGCTCACAAATGTTACGAGCGCACCGGTCCGTATTCTGAAGGCGGTATCAGAATATGGTGACATTAAGATCACCCTCGGCAAGGACAAACTAGGAAAAGGGGAATCTACGACTCTCATCTTGCGCCGCCAATTGCAACGGGGCAGCAAGATGAGCGGCTACATCCGCGTCATGACCACAAGCAAACTCCAGCCTGTTCTACAGATAAGGGTGTTTCACGGATTTGGTGCAGGTTAGGTCGCAGGGACTAAGCGGAAGCTTGTTTCCTGGCCGCGAGGAAGAGAGGTTCCGCGGCGGAAGTAATTACGTCTTTTGTGATTATACATTTTCCGACGTCGGACATCGATGGAAGGTTATACATGATATCCAGCATCTTGTCTTCGATTATCGACCGCAAGCCTCTCGCGCCGGTTCCCCGCTCGATCGCCTTCTCGACGATCGCAATGAGCGCTTCATTTTCAAATTCAAGATCAACATCCTCAAGCCTGAAGAGTTTCTTGTATTGCTTCACGAGCGCATTTTTCGGGAGAGTCAAAATGTCGCGCATGGCTTCCCTGCTCAGAGTGTGCAACGATGCCACGACCGGCAAGCGACCTATGAATTCGGGGATTAGCCCGAACTTCAGGAGATCATCGGGCTGAACCAGCGGGAGAAGTTCATTTACTTGGTCGTCATGGACAGTGTGTATTTCGGCACCGAACCCGATCGGGTTGCGGCTGACTCTTCGCGCGATGATCTTCTCGAGCCCCTCAAAGGCGCCTCCGCAGATGAAGAGAATATTCCTGGTGTTAACATTTATAAGAGGCTGCTCGGGATGTTTCCTGCCGCCCCGCGGCGGAACTCCGGCGGTCGTCCCTTCGAGAATTTTCAAGAGAGCCTGCTGGACTCCCTCTCCGGAAACATCTCTCGTTATCGAGGGGGTCTCGCTTTTCCTCGCGATCTTGTCAATCTCGTCAACATAAACAATTCCCCGCTCGGCGCGCGTTACGTCATAGTCCGTGTTCTGGAGAAGATGGACGAGTATCGTCTCGACATCGTCGCCGACGTAGCCCGCTTCCGTCAGCGTAGTCGCGTCCGCGATCGCGAAAGGCACATTAAGCACCCTCGCAAGTGTCTGGGCTAGAAGAGTCTTGCCGGTTCCGGTGGGACCCACCAGAAGAATATTGCTCTTCTCGATCTCAGTGTCGTCCTCCCCAACAAGATCGTGCGGCATCGAAATTCGCTTGTAGTGGTTGTAAACCGCAACAGAAAGAGTTTTTTTCGCGTGATCCTGGCCGATGACGTATTCGTCGAGAGCCGCTTTGATCTCGACAGGAGTAAGCGCGCCTTTCTCGGGAGATTCATCCTGGTGCTGCCTGTATGCAGGGATGTTACTCCTGAGGATCTCTACGGAATGTTCGACGCAAACGTCACAGATGTAAACCTCGCCCGGACCCGCCACGAGGCTCCTGACTTCCTTCGCGTCGCGTCCACAGAAAGAACAGCGCATCTCTTCCTGGTGTTGTTTACTCATACTTAATCAGCTTCTTCTTTTACTTCCTCTTCGCTCTGTACTTTTGCAGAAGGGATCCATCTCGACACATCTGCGATGACAGTCGGGACCGCTATCGCAAAAAGTATTGCGAAAACAATTATAACCAACAGTATCAAACTGCCCATGAAAATCTTGGCTACTCCGAATTAGTTTCACTTCTTTTTACCGTCTCTCTTTGCCAGCACGTTGTCGATCAGTCCATACTTCACAGCGTCATCGGCCGACATAAAATAGTCTCTGTCTGTATCTTTTTCAATTTGATCTATCGGTTTTCCGGTATGGTGGGAGATGATCTCGTTCAGCCTTTTCTTGGTCTTCAGCACTTCTTCCGCCTGGATACTGATATCTGCCGCCGAACCTTGAAATCCGCCCCACGGCTGATGGATCATTATGCGCGCGTTCGGAAGAGCAGTCCGCTTTCCTCGCGCGCCTCCGGTAAGAAGAACGGCACCCATGCTCGCCGCGAGCCCGACGCATGTCGTTGCGATATCCGGTTTGATATACTGCATCGTATCGTAGACCGCGAGTCCCGCAGAGACGCTTCCGCCCGGGCTGTTGACATAGAGGTTGATATCCTTGTTCGGATCTTCGCTCTCGAGAAACAGAAGCTGAGCTATAACGAGGCTCGCCACCGTGTCGTCGATTGCCGTTCCAATAAAAATGATTCTTTCCTTTAGCAGCCTGGAAAATATGTCGTATGCGCGTTCACCACGTCCGGTCTGCTCGATTACATATGGGATAGTCAGCTGATTATAAATTTCCATTTCCTCAGTCCTCGTGTTCGTGTCCGGGAGTTTTATCGACAACTTTCACGTCCGAATTATCGACTATAAAATTAAACATTTCGTTAAAAAGAAGCTTGTTCTTCACGTCGTTTGAATTCTTATAAAAGTCGAGAAGTCTGCCCTTGTCGAGCCGGTATTTTGCCGCTTCATCATCGGCGGTCCGCTCAAGCACCGAATTCTCCACGCTGATCGCTTCTTTCTGTATGATTGAAGCGGCGAGGATATTCCACTTCACGGCGCGCACGGCCGCCGGCCTGTACTTCTCCTTCACGAAGTTCTCGTCCACTTCCTGATTGCCGGACTGCTTCTTTAGTTCTTCCAACAGGTCGCTGAGATAGTCCTCGACCATGCTGTCAGGCACTTCGAACTCATTTACCTTAAGGAGCTCCTCGGCGATCCGGTCGCGCAGTTCCTCCTCCGCTTTCTCCTCGTAATAATGTTCGAGCTCCCTTTCGATATCGGCTTTGAGTGCGCTGAGTGTTTCCATCTTACCGCCGGAGACTTTCTTTGCGAAATCGTCCGTGAGCTCCGGCATCACGAACTTTTCCATCTTCTTCACAAGCACTTTGAACGGTTTCTTGCCGACCGATTTACCGCTCTTGTCAAAAGTATCGAGCTCAATGTTGAACTCGTCGCCAATCTTGCTCTTGAGAAGTCTTCCTCTCATGTCGGCGAGCTCCGGCGCCTTGCTTCGAAGATCGATCTTATAATTTTCGCGCCTCTGGCCGATCAGAGGGACGCCATTCACGTCGACGACCTGAAGATCGACAGTGACAATAGCGTTTTCGTCCTCGATGGCGTCTACTTCCTGCTTTTCAGCGTTCGCTTCACGTATATGCGAGAGCTCGTGGTCAACATTTTCAGGAGCGATCCTATACATCGCCCGTTCCAGTTTCATCCCTTTGTAGTCCTTCGGCTCAATTTCCGGGACCACTTCGTAAGTCAGACGGAAATGAAGAGGGTCACCGGATTTCCGTGTGTCGAAATTATAATCGACGACTCCGGCAACTTTTGTTTTTTCTTTTTCGAAAATGTCCTTGACAATGTCGTTTACAATATCGGGAATCGATTCAGATTCTATTTCGTCTCCGTATCTCTTCTTCACGATTTCAATGGGAGTCTTGCCCTTTCTGAAACCTGGTACTGCAGCATTCCGCTGGAATTCCGAGTAAGCATTTTCCAGCTTTCCCTTGACTGGTTCGTCCTCGACGGCGGCCGTCACTTCGAGCTGCTTCTTCAGGCCGCCGAGTTCAGTGATCTTGTAATCCATCATGCTCCTTATTAAAGAAAACTTTCCGCGCGAGAGGCAATGTGACCCCCGTCTTCCGCATTTTCGTGGGTAGAGGGGGACTCGAACCCCCATCCCTGTGCGGGACTAGCTCCTAAGGCTAGCGCGTCTGCCAATTTCGCCATCTACCCGACCGGGTTCACTGCTCTCGCAGGAACATAAATATAACTCACGATCTTCAAATCTTCAAAAGCATCGAAAATTACAAGCTTTCTGCTCGGTTTCTACGCCAAAGGGTGCTCAAGACATGCTTGCGCCTTGAGCATTTTACTTTCATTGGCAGTAGGTATTTGCCATTTTCTTCAACCGATGGTTACCATTTGGTTACTGTCTGCGCTTGGTTGTATCGGTTTATATACGCTTCGGTGATGATATGGTGACTGAGCACAATCATGCGGCCCCGCATTATATATATGATTCCTCTCTCTCCACATTAAGAAATGTCCCGCCACCCATGATGATGACGAGATTCCCAGGTTGTTCCGCTGAGAGTCAACAGACAGTTTCCGTCACCACCGTCCCCCTCCAAATGCAGGCTCTCCATAGACAAATATTTAGTACGCTTCTGGAAGGAAGGCTAGAGTATAATGCAACGCGGCGAGACCTCACAGTCCCCTAATACAAAGACCCTCGACAGTGGAAGGTGCTCGTCCTCTCAGTTCGCCGATGGTTGACCAAATATCTAACCCGGCATTAGTACGCAACCACTAGGCTGCTAACTAGATTCTTTTGATCGTTCGGGAAAGAGGCCAGACCTTGCATCAGATTTTCCACTTTAGCGAAACATTTACCATGAAAGGCAGTGAATACTCGACGCTGCCATTTATGTTGTTGATATAGAAGACGTTTTTACGGTTGTAAATATTTATTAACATGAGCTCAGAAGTGAGGTCTAGTCCGATCAAGTGAAATTCGTAAGACCCGCTTGCATCAAGTCTATGGTAAGCTGATATTCGTTCGCTGTTGGTCGCTCCAAAGGCTACTTGACTTGAAGCGTTGCTGAGCAAATAGGCTACCCAATCCGCAGGATTTATACGCATCTCTGGATAATAGCCGGCAAGTGGTGTGTAAGGAAGTCCGGAGCCATATTCCCAGTGGGTACGCAGCCACAGTCTTTCCAGTGGTTCCCAACCCAAGGAGAAGTTAAACTGATGACGCCTGTCATAAGTAGGGGCAAAGGTGAATCCTTCCGAAGTGTTTGTGACCTTAGCAAGCGAATAATTTCCCATCGTGTAGAAGATTCCTATGTCGTATTTGGCACTCAGTTCAATCCCGTAAGATTCTCCTGTCCCAAGAATGAAGTCAGGATCACTTTCGTCCACCTTATTTCGATTGATCAATACAAGTTTAGTGAAGTCTTTGTAGTAAACTTCTGTGCCGACATCCAGAAAATCTAATAGCAAACCTTTACCTCCTAGTATAAAATGGTATGCCTCCTCGTCATCTGTGTGAGTAGTCGCATCAGAAATCGGGATGATAAGATTGAATGGTGTGTAAATATCGTTCTCGTTATTAAGATTCATGACTCGCTGGTGGTATAAGCCGGTTGCTAAATAAACTTCCGAAGCGGGATCTAATTTGTATGTAAGCGTCGCTCGAGGGTCACCGAGATATCCATGGTTCCCTCCCATCACATAACTGAAGTTCCGCGCCATATCGATCCTCATTCCCAATTCAATCGAAAGCTTCCTTATGAACTCCCACTTGTATTTTAGCCAGAAATTTGGCTCGGCTTCAGTCTGATCGATCGCCAAAGGCAAACCGAAGGCGTTAGTGAATGTGAATTCATACGTTGGGAAGTTGAATAGGAGGCCAAAGTCAAGTTGGGCAGTTGGGCTAGGATAATAGGTCAGGTTTCCGTAAACCCCCGGATCGCTTATCTGGCTTAATTGATGGTACAGATAGCTCGAGGATTTTGGAAGCTGTTCAGCTCTGTAAACTGATTTCGATATGGAAAATTGAATATTGTAGTCGTCCCCGAAGAAGTAATTACCCGTTAACGCATATCCGCTGTTGCGCCAGTGGTAATCCGGGTCCATGTTGTTGCTGCTCACAATCTGATCACCCGTGGAAAAATATTCCAGAGAAACGTGACCGGACGAATAAAAATCGGTCGTGAATTTCCCAAAGCCGTCATAAAACTGAAATGGTAAATTGAGATTGAAGAAGTTATTGAGCGTATTCCTATTCAGCGATGTACGAAAGAAGCCGATAAAACTCGTGTGACCTTGGAACAAGTTGAAAGGTAACGGACCGTACAGCGCGATGTCCGACGAAAGGAGGTCAAACGAACCTGCCGCTCCGTAATTATACTTGTCGCCGTCCCTAGTCTCGATGCTCAGGACTGATGAGAGTCTTCCACCGTATTCTGCCTGGAAACCACCAGTGCTCACATCGGCAACCTTGACTATCAAGGGATCGACGAAACTGAACAATCCAAATGCATGAAAGAGATTATAAATTCGCATACCATCTATAGTCACAAGATTCTGATCTGCAGCGCCTCCACGGACATAGTATTGACTTGATATCCCGCCGATAGTTACCACACCGGGAAGCTGTGTCACGGCCTGGAGCAGATCGTTGTTGAGGAGACCTGAAGCTTTTTGGAGCTCTCTTGGAGATAAAACGAAAGTGCTAGGTGAGGCAGGCTTCATCTGACTCACGGCTTCAGCTGTTACCAAAACAGGATTCATCGTAGGCGGCTCTTCGGGGAGGCGGAAAGTCACTTCCACTACACTTAACGAACTTTCAACTTCAAAATTCTTTCGTTTGAATCCCACTGCGCTCACCACAAAGTGTCTCGAATGATAAGGGATCAGAGGAAGAATGAAGTAGCCTGCGGCATTAGACGCTGTTCCTATAGTGGTGCTGTCAACCCTGACTGTAGCGTAAGGAATTCTTTCGCCCGTCGACGAGTCTACAACGGTGCCACGTAGAGTATATGTTCTTGGTTGACTCTCCGCAGGAGACACGACAAATGCCAATCCAAAAAGGAGGACCGAATAAATTATTAGATTTGTTTTCTTAGTAACACTGTCTCTCATTTTACGGATAGACTTTTATAGCTAACGAATCATTCGAAGCACTTCCGAAGAAACCAAGTCCACCCACTATGTTCGAGTAAACTGGCCTCTCAGTTCTGAACGTAAATGGTTGGTTAAAACCATGCGAAATGCTGTAGAAATCATACAGTGCCGCATCGACTTGGGTGACCTTGACAACGGCATAAATCGTACCACTCCGAATGCTATTCAGTGCCAGTGACAATGCATCCATACAATTGCGCAGATTAAATGTTATATCAGCTAACTGACCATTTACTCGCATGAGATATGTTGTCGTATCCTGCTGGTACACTGGATTAACTACGATCTCTCCGGAAACATGACTTCCAAATCCGTCAATGCCATCATACACAACGTCTAGTGTTGCTCGAATTGCTTTTGTCAGATGAGATGGGTAAACCAAGAACTTTAAATCAGTCGTATCAGAACCCGAAAATCGATTTCTAAGTTTTGCATCCGTTTCAGCATCTGCGACATAAATTGTGGCGCTATCAAGTACTGTCAGACTCGATGTAATTGTAGCATACCTGCTGGCGCTTGCAGCGAGTAAGAGATTCGATCCGGCAACGATTGGAATTGACGTTTGTAGCCAGTTCATTGTGTCGGCATAAGATCCGCGTAGCTGAAATTCTTCCCCCGTCGCCCCATTTACTACTGATCCGGTCAAAGAATCTACCTTCTCCGAATGATTGGGATCAGCAATCGGATTTTTGCTATTTGTTTGAACCCTAAGTGTCAGCGCCGAATCTCCCCTGAACGCGATACCGTAAATTACAAGCCGTGGTGAATAATCCTCCTTCACTTGAAACGGAGAACTACAGCTTTGCATCACAAGGGAGCATAACAAGAGCAGGAAAGCGAGCTTGAGCGACGTCGTGCTTACTTTGAAGAGCGGGTGGAACTCATCCCCTCCAAACAAAATCCTTGTCATGATCTTCGTTCGCAGACTCCCTGATATCTCGCCAGCCGCCTTAGCAAGTCTACTTCCTTAATGTGAGTCTCAAGAGCCAGAAAAACAACTTACCTTCGCACATGCTCACGACCGCGATCTTCAGGTCAATTATAGTATTGAATCTGAATTGACCTAAATTGCGCAAAACATCAAACAAAGCTGGCGAGTAAGAACGCAATGCTCGATTGAAGTTACCTCTTTCTTATTCGTTCCGCGGCTTCGTATGCATCAGGATACACCCTCGGGATATGTTAACACTCTGATGCAACTTTCACCCACACCTCCTTGTGTCGAGATGCGGTATCGACTTAGAAATCTAGCGGGCGTCAATTTGTTCAATTCAGTAAGGCGCAATAATTACGCCGGCGCGTTTTCTTCGATTACTTGCTGTATTCAAATAAATGATAATTGAAAGTGAGAACCAAACCACCCACTTGGTCTGGGTCGTCACACTTGATCCAGCAACCAAAAATTGCTATCTCGAATACTAGATGGATCGTGGAGATGTTAAATCATTCATTATGATGAGAGATGAGATTTCAGCCCTGTACCATGATAACATCCGGAATCGAGAGTTTACTTCTTCGTCTTTTTCCTCCATGATCGATTGGCGTTATGTTAATCGAATCAACCGTCGCTTCACCTAATTGAGTAGCTGGAAAGTAGAAGACGATATGTTGTATCCCGAGGCACGTTCCAGATTAATGTGCGCACAATTTCACCGACCAGTCCGATGCCAGGAACATAGTAATCGAAGATATCGTCAAAACCGGCGACGTCCTCACCCTGGCTCTCTTTGTAATTGTATACATAGCATCCCGTGAACGTCCCGAAAGGCGTAGTTATTGAATCGTCCGTTGACACAAGGAAGTGAGTGAGTGTGTCTTTCACGTAGAACTGTCCGTCCGAATAACTCACATTAGGCACAAGCAGCGAATCACCAACCACACCAGGATATTTCAGCATCAGACTTTTCACGATCAAAGTATCTCTACTGGAGATTCCACCGGCCCCCACAAGTCCGTCAGGACAATTCCAGTAAATCCATTGAAAATCGGGTATCGGTTCTTCGTTGAAACGATAGTTCACGCCATAGGCTTTCACCCTACCCTTTCCCGTGTCAATGACGGTACTACTTAATACTTCCGTGGTGACAGTGTCAATTGCTCCGTACGTGGACAAGGCAAAGTAAACCCACTTGTTACCCACCGCGAGGGGGAGAATTTCGTTCTTGCTGTTTCCCGAATCGACCGGATTGCTGCCGCAGTGAGATATTGACTCAAACACGAGAAGCACCAATCCAAACAGCAACAGTCTAAAAACAAAACTTCCAATGCGGATACTTGTCATGACGACTCCTAGGTCCGACTTCGCCGAAGACTTGACACTTTAAAGTGGTCTTTCAAATCTGACCCTGTCTTACCCTGATTTGCATTCTAAGGTCTTGATGTATCACCTTTTCCTGACCTCCTGGCACGAAACAACCTGGCACCAGAAATACCTGAATGGCTAGCGAATGTCCCCTCGCGAGTCGATCGAGCTACTGGATAGGCTGGTGCATCGGCAAAATGTCGCTCTTCTACGAGGACTCAGAATTGACTTTTCCCATTGGAGTGCATACGACGCCAATTTCATTCGTCTCTAACCATATACAAGTCGCCTCACCTAACCGGCAAATAGATAACAAACATGTGATCAAATGTCAAACAAGATGTCCAAAAAGCGCTCACATAATTTCAAAATGTCTCGGTCGTGTCACGCTCGCAAATTACGTCTGCCTTCCTAATCTCAGACGGGGAGACGCTACCCCGAGATTTGATTTCAGTTTCCATTTCAGTATTTTTTGGCGGAGGACATGTGGACATTACATTCACGCCGGTTTCGAACGTGGGCGAGTTCGGGCTCGTCGAAAAATTCGCTTCCATCGCATCAAAGTTTAAAAATCCAGCTATCGTGCAGTCGATCGGAGACGATGCTGCTCTGATCAAACCTTCCGAAGGAAAGCTCGGAATAATCACGACAGATTTGCTGATCCAGGGCGTACACTTCGATCTGTCCTATACTTCGATGAAACATCTTGGGAGAAAGGCTGCGGCCGCGAATCTCAGCGATATTGCCGCGATGTCGGGCACGCCCGTCGCGGCGTTGGTGTCGCTGGGCATCCATTCCAATCTGAGCGTCGAGATGATCGAAGAGTTTTACGAGGCAATGGTCGATGAGCTCGGCAAGTACGGCTGCGCAGTGGCGGGAGGAGACACGTCGGCATCCCCTGTCGGGTTCGTTGTGAGCATGACGATCACCGGAGAAGTCGAGCCGGATCGGCAGGTACTCAGGAATGGAGCGAAGGTGGGCGATGTCATCTGCGTCACCGGCGACCTCGGCAGATCGCACGCCGGTATGAAGATTCTCCAAAGAGAAAAAAACAGGTACCTCGAGCTGGGCCAGCCGTCCGACTTCAAGCCGGACTTCGAGGGAGTAGACGACGCGCTGCAGAAGCATCTCCTGCCCGAAGCGAGAATTGAGTTGTCCAGATCGATCAGCGACAAAATCAGAATTCATTCTATGATCGACATCAGCGACGGACTCGCAGCGGATATGCTTCACATCTGCAAAGAGAGCGGTACATCTGCCGAACTCGACGAAGAGTTCATTCCGATAGATCCGATCACGAGAAAAATCGCGGACGATTTCAAAGAGGACCCATTATCTTACGCGCTGTCGGGCGGTGAAGATTACGAACTGCTTTTCACAATCGCGGAAGGTGACTTTCAGAAACTTTTCTCACTCGAGGGTAACATAAGAGTTATCGGCAGAGTGACGGAGGGTTCGCCGGCCGTCCGCATCAAGAGGATCGACGGCAAGGTTGATGAGCATAAGGATTTTCCCGGCTACCAACATTTCTCCCGCACGAACTAGAATCTAACTAGGAATTTCCTGGTTGTAGAATTTACAGCGGCAGGATTATCGGAAACTATCCCATCCACACCTATCCGGAACATTTTTTCTATCCTGCGCAGATTATTTACGGTGTACACGAAAACATGTATGCCGAGTCTGTGAAACTGATCCACGGTTGCCCGATTCAGGAATAAATGGTTGAGTACTACACCTTGCGCACCGTATCGAAGCGGGAATGATCGGCGCGTCGGATTCAGATTATGCCTGTAGAGAGGAGCAATCCTCAGGTGCGGTGACCTGTCGTGCAGATGTCTCAGCGCTTCGAGGTTGAACGAGGAGAAAAGGACATCGTCATTCATTCGATGACGGTCGACTATTTTCAGACATCTATCCACGAGCGCCGCCGCTCCATTTCGCCGCCTGTGTTTCATTTCGACATTGAGCCGGACTTTCCCTCTCGCCAGCTCGAGGACCTCATCGAGGAGCGGGACCTGTTCCGACACGTACTTATGGGAGAACCACATCCCGGCATCGAGCGACCTTATGTGGCTGAGATTAAGCTTCTTGACGAGCCCGGTCCCGTTTGTTGTTCTTCCCACACTGAAGTCATGGAAAACTATCACGTGGTTATCGCCGGTGAGCATGACGTCCATTTCGAGCATGTTCGCGCCGGCCTCTATTGCCTTTTGGAAAGACGACATTGTATTTTCAGGCGCCGCCATTGAAAAGCCCCTGTGCGCCACGTTGTAGAATTCTACCCCGTCTCCAAACAACGTGTTAGTCACGACAGTTCTCCGGAAGAGATGCAGGTGGGTAACAAGTTTGTGCAGGCTCAAACAAAATTCGAGCCTGCACACAAAGAATCACGTCTTTCCTACTTGAGTTTCAGACTTGTCACTGATTTCTCAAAAGCCGGGAGGAAATCCTTCGCCATTTCGGTGGCAAGATTGAAGGTGACCCTGATCCACTTATTGTTCTTGACAACGAAGTATGCGCGGCTTTGAATTCCTCTGACTGGAGAATAGCTGATCTGATACGCGTCGAGCCCGTCCATCTGGATCTTTTTCGTATCCGCAACATTCGGGTACTTGCCCTTATTCTGGTCGAAAACCTTCTGGACGGTCAGCTTCTTCGCATCAAGGACGTCGACCTGGATCGTGCAGTCGCTTCTATAGCCCGAGAATTTCTCCGATGATTGTATATCGCCGGACGCCGGCAGCGACGCCGCCTTGAAGTTATCGGGGTATTGGATAGCAAACACGTCGTTCTGATAAGTCGAGAATACCTGCGAGGGGATCAGGTCCTCGGGAAGCTGCTGGGTCTGCACGGCCTTCGGTATGATCCGGTAGGTCAGCATGATGCTGTCGAACACATCGGAGTAATTCTTGAAGTCCTGGTTGAATCCGTCGCATTCATACCCGTACGTATTGCTGTCCGACACCGCGAGCACGCGATATGAATAGATGGTGTTCTTGTCGTCAAGCTTCAGCTGGTACGGAATTTTCACAGCAGGAACGCCGCTGATGGTGGTCGGGACGTCAGGATCAATCTGAGCTTGCTCCTGTCGAAGTTCTGACTTAAAGCTTTCTGCAACTTCATCGAGTTTCTTGGCGCCCGCAGGCTCGGCATACACGTGTATCCTAACGGCCGTCTTGGAATTCGTGGTCGGGTCGGCAAATCTATTCCACGCATCTTGTGTGTTATAGAGGTTCAGGTTGCCCGGCTCGCTCGATTGCTGCCATGCCGCGGGGATTTTAATGGCGAAGAGATTAGAGCCGTCCCTGTAATCCGTGAGAGGTGGCAGTGCGACAGGACCGCTCTTCTGGCACGCAACAAACGCGATGGATAACGATAGAAAGACCAAGACCCTTTCCGTAATTCTTAAATACATAATGCGCTCCTCTATTTGGTATGCCAAACTCAAATCCCGAAGAGGTCCTTCGGACGCGAAAATATATCAAGCTTCTGCAGAAATAACAACATTTAAAGTCATATCATATGGAAAGTGAAGCTTAGGAATAAGTGGCCGCCTTTCGTGGACTTGTCGTTGAAACAAATTACCGGTTCTTCGTAGGATGATCTCAGTTCAAATGGAAATTACTCCGGGTTTGTCTTAAATTTCGAACAGTCTAACAAATTCTAAAGAGGACAATCATGCGAAATTCCCACTCACGGTACGCATCCGCATTTCTATTCACGGCGTTGCTGGCGCTCGGGGGCTGCACGAGTTATCAGGCCACCAAACCGACGTCGCAAAATTTTCTTAACCCCGACACTGTAAAGGCGGGGCAGTACGACAACGGAAAAATGTGGACATTCGATTATCCACCGACACAATATTTCAAGGAAGCCTATGGTTTCACTCCCGACAAGGGCTGGTTCGATGACGCACGATTGGGAGCGTTGAGACTCGCCGGCTGTTCGGCGTCATTTATATCTGACGACGGCCTGTTCCTGACAAACCATCATTGCGCACGCGGCGCACTTGACAAAGTAAACAAGCCAGGTGAGGACTTGCCGGACAGCGGTTTCTACGCACCGACACTTGCCGACGAACGGAAGGTCGACGGGATGTACGCCGACCAGCTGGTCGTTATCAAGGATGTCACGTCAGAGGTCCAGCAGGCGTTCGAGAGCGGTACCACGGACGAAGAAAAAGTTGCAAACCGAAATGCTGAAATCGAAAAGCTGCAGAACCAGTATTGGGAACAATACAAGAAAGATTCGCCTGCGGATTCAATGGTCTTCCAGGTGGTTACGTTCTATAACGGTGGAAAATATTCGCTATACGGATATAAGCGTTATACAGATGTGAGACTCGTATTCGCGCCGCAACTAATCGTTGCGTATTTCGGGGGCGACTACGACAACTTCACTTATCCGCGCTACGATGTCGATTTCTCACTCTTTAGAATCTATGATAACGACAAGCCATTCAAGTCTGACCATTATTTCAAGTGGAGCGAGGACGGCGCAAAAGAAGGAGACCCTGTCTTCGTCATCGGGAATCCCGGAAGGACCAGCAGACTCCTGACTGTTTCACAGCTCGAGTTCAACAGGGATTACCAGTATCCGTATATTGTCGACCTGTTGCAGGCAGGAATGGACACATACACAAAGATGATCGAACAACATCCGGAAAAGAAGCTGGACTACCAGACGCGACTCTTTGGAATTTCCAACTCCTTCAAGGCTTACACGGGATATCTGGGCGGGTTGAGAGATCCTTATCTCATGGCAAGGAAGAAAGCGTTCGAAAAGAAATTCCGTGATGCTGTAACCGCAAATCCGTCTCTCGAAGAGAAATACGGAACGGTCTGGGACAACATAGCCGCAGTTCAGGACGGGAAAGCAAAACTTTTTGAAAAGCTTAACGCGCTCAGCCCGGCCGGCTTCGGCAGGTCATCGTATTTCTCCATCGCAAATCGTCTGGTGCAATACGCCAACAACATGAAGATGCCCGACTCCAGCCGTCCTAAGATGTATCGGGGTGCAGCACTCGACAAAATGAAGGCGAAATTCTTCCCCGCGGATTTCAACGCGGATCTCGAGAAGCTGGTTCTGGCCCATCAACTTATGCAGATGCAGGCTGGACTCGGAGTAAGCAACGAATCATTCAATAAACTACTCGGCGGCAGAACGCCCGCGGATGCGGCGGATTATTTGACAGGCTCTACCTCACTCGGAGACAGCGCGAGGGTTGCCGACCTGCTAAACGGCACTCCGGATGCCATCCTGACTTCTACAGATCCTTTCATACAATTTGTCGTCGAAACGCAACAGGAAATGTCGTCCATGAGATCGCAGTATGAGAAACTAGCAGCGCAGGAAGGTGCAGAAGGACAATTGCTCGGCAGAGCAGTGTTCGACGTATACGGCACCTCGATCCCACCCGACGCGACATTCACACTGCGAATTGCAGACGGAGTGGTGAAGGGATACGAATATAACGGGACGATTGCTCCTACGAATACCACCTACTATGGAATGTACGACAGATACTATTCGTTCGGAAAAAGATATCCGTTCTCTCTTCCGGGCAACTGGCCCAATCCTCCGGCTGATTTCAACCTGAGCACGCCTCTGGACTTCGTTGCGACGAACGACATCATCGGCGGAAATTCGGGAAGCCCTGTGCTGAATAAGGATCTCCAAATTGTCGGATTGATATTCGACGGGAACATTGAGAGCCTTCCGGGTGAGTACATTTATGTAGACACTTACAACCGCTCTGTGGCAGTACATTCTGATGCCATTCCTGAGGCGTTGAAGTACATTTACCACGCCGACCGGCTTGTGAATGAAATCAAATCGGGAAAAATACAACCGTAAGTCTAATTGGAAATTGACCGTCACCTTGAAGGTGACGGTCAATTATCTTCTTTATGTCATCAGGTCTGCAAGCTTGTCATAAAGGATAGCGACGGTTTTGATTCCGCCGAAGAAATGATTCAGGTAGAGGTGCTCGTTCGGAGCGTGGCTGTTTTCATCAGGAAGTCCGAAGCCCAGGAGAACGACCGGAGCTCCCAGCACATCCTGAAATGTGATTACCTCCGGTATTGAGCCTCCCTCACGGATATAGTAGGGCTTTTTACCGAAAACCTCCTCAAGTGCGGCAGCTACACCCTTTACCGCGGGATGATCGATGGGTGTCAACGCCGGTTCGCCGCTGTGCATTTTCCTGACAGCAACTCTGACAGTAGACGGCGAAATTTCCCGGACGTAATCCTCGAGCAACCTCAGCACGACAGCTGATTTCTGATTAGGAACCAACCTCATGCTGATCTTCGCGACGGCCTTCGCAGGGATAATTGTCTTCGCGCCTTCGCCTGTGAACCCTCCGAATATCCCGTTCACGTCGAGAGTGGGCCTTATCCAGAGACGCTCGTTGGTGGTGAATCCTCTCTCACCATGCGGAGCCATCGCGCCGGATTGTCGCAGGAATTCTGAGTCTGAGTAAGGAAGCCGGGCAATTTCGCGCCTCTCCTCTTTACTCACCTCGAGAACATCGTCGTAAAAATGAGGGATTGAGACCCGCCCGTTATCGTCATGAAGAGATGAAATGATACTTGACAGAACATGTACGGGATTTTCGACCGCGCCGCCGAACGAGCCCGAGTGTAGGTCGATGGCAGAATTTTCGACGCTGACTTCGCAATACGCCATACCTCTCAGCCCGTAGCAGATAGACGGAAGATCCCGTCCGTACATGGCCGTATCAGAAATCAGTACGATGTCCGATTTGAGAAGCTTACTGTTCGATCTGATGAACGGTTCAAGATGAATGCTTCCTATTTCCTCTTCACCCTCAAATATGAATTTCAAATTCACTGGCGGATCGCCGACGATCTTCCTGTACGCCTCAAACGCCTTTAGGTGAACGAAAAGTTGACCCTTGTCGTCGGTGGTGCCTCGTCCGAATAAGTCGTCGCCTTTTACGGTCGGCTCGAACGGAGGAGTGTTCCATTCATTGACAGGATCGACAGGCTGGACATCGTAATGTCCGTAAATAAGAATGGTGGTGTTATTCGAAGGGCGCATGTACTCTCCGTAGACGAGCGGATTTCCCTCCGTCTGAATGATGGAGATGTTCTCTATGCCGACATTCTGCATCGCCTGCGAAACCATCTCCGCGCATCGGTGCATCTCAGGTTTTTTCAGCGGATCGGCGGATATACTCTCAATTCTAAGGAGAGCTCCGAGTTCATCCAGGAATATCTTTCTATTCGAATCTACATAGCCCCATAATTTCTCGCGATCCAAATTGCAGTTCCTATGTTTGGGTGATTATTTGACTAAGTTGACCGTCACCTTTGAGGTACTAGATGACCGTCACCTTTAAGGTGACGGTCATCTTATCAGCTTGGCTCGTCAAAAAGATAAACTTCTAATTCCTTTGGAACACTCGCGGGTCCACACATAAATTCAAAATAATCCTTCCGATCCCGAAACGACTCCAGCACAATCGTCGAGTTAACCTGGCTGTCCGGTCTCATTCCAAGGTAATCCTGGCAACTGCTGTAATCCCACTCTTCTGGAAGTCTAACAAGACCAGCACGTACCGGGTTCAAATGGATATATCCGGTCAGATAGGACAAATACCGGGTTTCGTCAACCAATTTCAATTTATACTTAGACTCGAACAAGTGCCCCGATCGTTTCAAGGCCCTATTCATTCCCTTCGCATACCCGTTGCATAAGTTTCCGACTACTACTGACAAGGCATATGGACGTTCCTGCCTCACCAAGAAATGGAAGTGATTTGGCATGAGACAGTAAGCCAACAATTCCAGGCCCGATGACGGAAGATATCGCCAGAGCTTTTTGAGAAAATAAGTATAGTTGCGTCCTTCCAGAAAAATCGGATCCCGATTAACTCCGCGGTTGTACACGTGAAAGTACTCGTCTGAAGAGTTGAGAAATGTCGTTTTGGTTGACATGTGAAAAGTGTTATTTGACCGTCACCTTTGAGGTACTACACCTTTGAGGTGACTGTCATCTCAAGTTCCAGGCTTGTAAACCTGCATCTCATACAGCAACTCCAGGTCCGGATACTCACCTGCCATGCAGTGAAATACATAGTGGTTGAGTGGCAGATTGGCGAACTCCGCGCGGAAAATGTAATTGCAGGTGCACCTGCAAAGGTTCTCGGCCGTGTCGGAAGCCGCGACAAAGATCGTATCATTTCGCACTTCGTACGACAGAACGAATCGGTTCGAATCAGGACAACAATTCCCCGGGAGACAGAAGTCGGTTATAAGTGTGTCCTTGAATTCATATGCGAAGCATGAATCGTAGGCGAATACCCTTGCTGTAGTGCTGTACCCGCACCCGCCGATCTGGTGGAACGACCCGACGACGGTTTGATCTACCGGATTAGAAGACTTGTCGTTGCACGTAACCAGGAGTCCAGCCGATACAAGCAACAAAGCGAAGCTTAAAATCCGTCTCATACAGAAACACCTCCTTACCAAAAGATCATCTGTTAAGGTGCTTCGGAAGGCTTTCTCTGAATGCGTATGAAGAAAACTAATGTGCCATGCTTGAAAATTCAAGCATCTGCTTGGTCAAATCCTTTGGGTATGAAATCTTAACGTCGGTGATTTTTCCGGATTTGTTTTTTATGGGTCGAAGAGCCGGCATGACGAAACCGGTATAGGATGAAACGTTTAATTTCTTCACTCGCTTCATGACTTCGTCCCGCCACGCGGTATTAATCTTGAGACCGTACGCGTCGACAAGATTCTTCCCGGCAGTCAAATCGCCTTCGGCTTTTATTCTCATTACTTCAGCAAGAAGTCTCCCCACGGCTTCGCGCATAAGGGGATAGTCGATTACATGAAAAAATGTTTTCCCTTTTCGGTGCTCAGTTCTTATCGCCTCCGAGTTCTTGATTACGTAATTGACGACCAGCTGCCTGTTCTTCATATGGTCTTCCTCGAGCTGGTCACCGCTCGGGATCCTTCTGAGTTGAAGAAAAACATTTCGCACATAAGCATCGTACATCGCTTTTCCAATTTCATCTGAATCGGCCAGTTTTAATTTTTTCAACATCGGATCGAACGCGTTCCAAAGTGCGACGAGGTCCGCGCGTGCTTCTTCGAGCGTCGAGTAATAGCCGGGAAGATAATCGGCGGGATCACCCTTCAAGCTGTCGCTAATTTTGCCCGAGGCGTGGCCGAGGACTTCGTGCATCGCGGTATGCAGATCATCTGAAATCGCTCCGTATTTTTTCGCGCGTCTGATTTCAGCCTTGTCGAAGCAAAATTCTTCGAGTAGTCCTTTAGGCTCTGACGCTTTATAGGCGGCAACAACATTGTGAAGAAGTATACTTTTTGAACCGTACTTCTGGCGGATAGCTTGCTCGTTCGGAAGATTTATTCCGATGGCGCTGATCGGTCCCGCGTCGCCCGTTTCGACGATGACGTTCACAACATTGGCCACAGGCGCAACGACGTCCCTTTTCTTATACTCGTCTGTCCAGGGAGCCCCGTCCTCGAAATATTGCGCGCTTGCGGCGAGCTTCCGCATTAACCTGGTCTGCTTTTTATCTGTGAAGTAGACTGCCGATTCAAACCTTCCCTTTTGTCCCCGCGGGTCCATATAGACTTCGATGAATCCCAATATGAAATCGACATTCGATGAGTCCTTGACCCAGTTTATATTGAATTTCTCCCAATCCGGGATCGCACCGGAACGAAAAAATCTTATCAGCAATTCTACGGATTCAGCCTGACGTCTGTTGGCCGCATATCCTTTTGCATTCTCAAGATTCTCCACCACGCGGTTCAGCTCATGCGTGTACATTCCCGGTGCACACCCGTCGCCTCCACATCTCCAGATGAGCTCTTCAATCATCCCGTTCCTCGCGATGACCTTCGAATTAAGCGGGTTCTTTTCATTTCCGCCGCCTACCCATTCGTTCAGCCGGGATGTATTTAGTCCCTCGTAAAAATTGTTCGCGCTTTCGGAAATGAAATCATGACCGGGTGTCTTATCGGTAACGACGGGCATGAAGTCCGGATCAAACATCGCCCTTTTTACATCGGCAAATGTTCGCAGGAATGGTCCGCTATTTTCGGGATGATTCTTACAGGCGGTTTGAAGTGCTTTCCGGAATTCATGTTCGCTGCATGCCGGCACAAATTTCCTGTTAGTCCCGTGGTCATACATCCCGTTATTGATCCAGAATAACTTGACATAGTTCCGGATCGCGTCAATGTTCTTAACCGGGATTCCCTTCGGGCTAGAGATGATATGCTCGCATAATTTCATGATCCGGACGGCGTACTTGTTCGCCTGGTCGATGGCGATATTGCGGCCGGCGATTGCCGCCTGTACCATGAAGTACGCGAAGATCTTCTCGCGATTTGTCAACGCACTGAACCCGTCTGCATACAGCTGGACTGTTCTCGCGTTTCCAATCCGCTCGAGCTCGTATATTCTTTTTGGTCTTGATCGAGGCATTGCCATTACATTACGCTTGATTTATCTGAAGGCGTGAGAGATAGAGACCCACGAGGGGCGAATGCTCTACCCGGATATTTGCCAGTGGAATAATGATTAGCTTCAACTCGACGAATCACCGAAGATGCCGACGGTGGGACTAAAATGCCTAAAGCTCGATGTCCGCCGGGAGATTCATTCACGCACTTGTAGTGCGTACCATCTTGCCGAGTCCAATCACCGTGAGTATGAGCAGGACACCGAACACCACCACGAAAGTCCACTTGCCAAGTTGTGCGAAATGACCGCCGCTGTTTATCACGGTATAGATGAGCATCCCCGATGCAACGAAGTACGCTTTCGGGGCCCATACTCTGTTTTTCAGGACTGCAAGCCCGCTGCCGATAAGGACTATGGCCGTGGCGAACTCGGCCGCCAGATGGGCTGAGATTTGAAACGGCATAGTTTCCAATTCCGGCACGTTCGCAGTGAATAGAAAGAACCCCCAGTGGATAAAGATCAGAACACCTGCCACGGTTGCATACCAGCCCGCAAACTTCATCCCTCCTCCTCCCTTCAATTAATCTCTACATGAGTGCTACGACAACTTAATCAATCATGTTAACACTAACCCGCCTGATTGTGTTCCCCCTCCCGAAAAAGAGAGGGGGACGCGACGACGGAAATATCCGTTATGCTATTGCTCTAAGCTGTTCGACAAGGAACCTGTAAAATTTTTCGACGCTCCCGATCTCCACTCGTTCATCTGGCGAATGCGGCCCGATGATCGTGGGTCCGAAAGAAATGGTGTCGATCGTTCCGCCGGCCCGGTCGTTTATGATACCGCATTCAAGTCCTGCGTGGATAGCTTTCACGGCGGGGTCTTTGCCGAATGTGCGCTTGTAAGTCTCTTTCCCGATATTCAGTGCGCGAGAATTGACATTCGGCTGCCAGCCGGGATATCCGTCGCTCACTTTCACCTTCGCGCCTGCCAACTGGCCGACAGAGGCAACCTGGGCTGCAATCATATCCTTTTCCGATTCGATCGAACTTCTTTGGCTCGTGACAATAGTTACGCCGGCTTTTTCGGTCCGCATAACCGCCACGTTGGTGGATGTTTCAACGAGATCGGGGATATCGTTGCTCATCCTGATGACCCCGTGGGGCAATCCGGCAAGCGTCCCGAGAACTTTGAGCTTCGAAGCGTCGTCGAACGCCTGTTTCGACTTCTTTCCTTTTTCCACAAGCACCTTCACTTCGGGATCGACTGAAGAGAATGCATTCTTAAACGTCTTCTCACATTCCGCCGCGAGCTTGCTTACCCTTCCCGCATCCGAAGCCGGCACCGCGATACTCGCTTCGGCCTCGCGCGGGATAGCATTATGCTTGCTTCCGCCTTCCAAAGAGACGAGTTTCATTTTTGTCCGCGCATCGATGGCCATTAATGTGCGGGTCAGAAGTTTCAGTGCGTTTGCCCGGCCGACATGAATGTCAACGCCGGAATGTCCGCCCTTCAAGCCGCGAATCATCACGTTAAGAAATTCCACTTTCCCTGTAACTGCTTTTCTTTTCACAGGGACTGTAATAGAAGTATCAAGTCCGCCTGCGCACCCGATATAGATGATGCCCTCATCTTCAGAATCGAGATTCATCATCACGAATCCGGACAGGAAGCCCTTCTCAATGTGGTTCGCTCCGGTCAGTCCCGTTTCTTCGTCTATCGTAAAAAGGCCTTCGATCGGGCCGTGAACGAGAGACTTGTCGGCGAGCACTGCAAGAAGAGACGCGACGCCAATTCCGTCGTCCGAGCCAAGCGTCGTGCCGTCCGCTTTGATGTAGTTGCCCTCCTTGTGAAACTTAATGCCATCTTTAAGAAAATCGTGCTGCACGTCCCGGTTCTTTTCACAGACCATGTCTGTATGCGCCTGGAGGATTACCACCGGCGACTTTTCCTTACCCGGGCTCGCGGGTTTTGTAATCAGGACATTCCCGACCTTGTCCTGTTTATATTTCAGTCCCATCGACGCCGCCGTCTTCTTGATATACTCCAATACCTGCTTTTCGTTCTTAGACCCGCGTGGTATCGCGCTGATTTCGAGGAAGTACTTCCAGACTGCTTCTGGTTTCAGACCCTGGATAGCTGTTTCGTTCATGATATCATCTCCCATTTGGAGGATTTTAATTTGTTAATCGTGAATTTTGAATCGCGGACTTAGAACTCGAAGATTCCTGTCCCATCATGCAGAGTGAATCTAGGCTATACTGGCGAGAGAAACAAAGCCAAAACACGGACCACAGTTAAATAAAATCCAGCCGACCTCCGGCCCTATTAAAAGACCGCGTATCAGTAATGATCGGAGTCAGCAGTCGGATCAGTTCACGAGTTCTGAATTTTCTTTACCCTTCCGACTTCTCCCGTTTCCAAGCGCACCTTGATACCATGCGGATGGGTTGGAGAACTCGTGAGTATATCCTTAACGATTCCCTCCGTAAGTTTGCCGGTTCGTTGATCCTGCTTCAGGACGATCGAGACCTTGAGCCCCGGCTCTATGTCAGATCGTTTTGTGCCAATCACACTTTTCTCCTCAGCATTCTGTGATGGAACAGAATGGTTTGACTCTACTTAAGATCGTCAATGCTTTTCAGTCCAAGATCACGGAGCCACTTGTCACGTTCGTGATGGTCGTTTTCTAATTTTGGCACTAACTCAAAAGTGGTTTGATTTGATACAAGCTCAATCACCTTGTCGTAATCAATAAGGAAATCACCGTAGTATTTGTATACTGACGCTTCTTTTACAGCCATCAATTCAAGCTTCGAATCAGCCACCAGGGGGCTTATGGCAATATTGAATCCACGGCCATCCAAACAAACGCTTGGGTAGAAGACTCCGTCCATTCCCTTATTAACCATTCGCTCTGTGAACACTGACGAGAGTAAATAATCGTAATTGTTTCGTTCCTTTTTGGCAAACTCATTCGCGAAGAACGTAGATACCAATAGAACATCATCTTTTTTGTCTTCGAGATCTGCAATGCACTTTGTAAGACGGTCCATAATCAATTTGACCGTTGGATTTGAACTAGAAAAATCCTCGTTTTGAACCACGGCACACAAATGCAAATCTTTTGTGACGCGCCAGTAACCTAAGGTTATTACTTTTCTACCCATTACATATTTGTCCCCCATCCATTCTTTCAACAGTTCGCAGGCACATGTGACTTGTGCTGAATAGAACCTATCCCGTTCTAGCGACCCAGGTTCCAGGGCCGCGTAGAACATCGTTGAGTGGGGAGTACTTGCCCGTCTATAGGTCTTATTTTTCTCCTTAGACACATAGGTCAACTCCTCTTTGGAAGTAAATGCTTTTTTATTCTCGTTAAGGCGAGATCTTATGATGGTTGCTCCTGAACGCAGTGGAAGCTCGGCATAGTACCAGCCAAGTTTGCCAATTAACTCTTTGGCTCTTTCATAAGGATAAGTTGACAAATCAAGGTTCTTAAGTTGATTTAAGACAACTAGCGTTTCGTCTCTCATTCTGTCACTACCGTTGTCTTTGAATGAGCTTCCGGTTTGAATAATAAAGACTCAAGCGAGTCTCGTTACTGCCAGGTCGGCGGCTGGATAGAACAGTGGAAACGGCATCCCACGACGCGACTTGTACACCTGCCTGACCTGAAGCAAGCGTATTTCGTACCGAGCTGATTTTCCAAACTCGATCGTTACTGCTTCTCCTACCTTGAGTCTCAGTTCGCGACTGCGGTGATCTGAGAAGATCGCTGAGATCGTCGCGTCGCCAAGGTACTCGTGTATTCTCTTCGCGGCAAAAGTTATTCCCGTTTTCCTCGCAACCGAACGTGCGTGTTCCAGGACCGTCACTATTTCCCTGGGACCCGTCCTACGTTCGCCGACCGGAATGGGTGCCTTGTGGACCTTTTGTCTTATTAGATAGTCCTCACGCTTCGACCAATTCTCCCTGAGGTATCTGAACGCCTCGTTTATGAGCTTCATCCTCGCGGTTCCGATTCGCTGCATTTTGGCGTCGCTTTCGAAGCGGTCCGGATGCCAGGCCTTCACCTGTATGCTGTAAGCTTCTCGAAGTTCTTCAAGAGTTTTAGGATTCGACAACTCAAGAATATCAAAAGCCTCCTGCCATGTCATAAATTAATTCTCAATTCTGAATGTTTAATTATCAATCGGGCTTACCGGCAAGGTCATTTCCAATCTCGACCAGTTTTGAGAGTGTTTCAAGATTCCTCGTGGTCGCAGTCACCTTCAGGATCTTCTCAATATAGTTGTTGTTGAAAACAGTCTTCGAGTACCCGGTTCGGCATAAAAGATAAGCGACCCGGCCTATCACCTTGAAATCATCACCAGCTCCTTTCGGATGATTCAATGATGCGACGGTCTCGCTCTTCACCTTATCCGACATTATTGTAAAATATATACGTTCGCCGGTTTTCAACTTGTTATCCGTGAACGGATTCTTCTCCATCATCTTCTTCAAATCGTCAAGAGAAAGGACCAATACGTCTACTTGAAATCCGAATCGGGTTTTGATTGCGGCCGATATTTTCTTTTCAAGCTCAAGAACGGACTTCTTGCCGCTTTTGAAAACAATGTTGCCACTTTGGATATAGGTTGTAACGTCGGAGAATCCGAGTTGTCCGAACATTCCCTCGAGGTCGCTCATCGGTACGATCTTGTTTCCACCGACATTTATTCCGCGTAGAAGTGAAATGTAGACAGCCATATAACCCAGGTTGGTTTGTGAGATTCAGTGAATTTATTCCGTGACTGAATGAAGTGCAAACTTTGGTGGTGTCTCAAGTTCAACTGCGAATATGTCCCTTGCGAAAATGTCCCGAAGGGATCCCTTCGGGAGAGTCCCGTTGGGTAGGAAGTGCGTTTTAAGACTCAACACGTGGTTATAGCGATTTTTTGTTAGGTGAATGAATTGGAATAGCTATTCAAAAAATCGCATATACCTGAGTACGGGACGATCCCGACGCAAGTCGGGACCATTTCCGCAGGGCACCCTTTTTGCGCCTCGATTATTGTATGTGGCGCATCCGCAGAAGGCGGACTTTCGGTTCACTTTTCCCGTTCAGAAACAACCATACGATGAACGGGATCCCAAAGAGCGGGACTTTTGGGTGAGTCCCGAAGGGATCCCTTCGGGACAAAAGAAAGTGAACAATAAAGA